>JANPEN010000617.1:0-12364 GCA_031422955.1 Acidimicrobiia bacterium | reverse complement strand
GCAGCTCGTGATCGCTCGTGCCATCTCTGGCCTGCGCATTGAGTAACGGCCGGGCACTGTTCGAGGGCGGGCCCCCCGCGAAGACTTCGATCGTGAGGTCGATGCGTACATCGCGGCGGTCGGCGCCTGGGCAGAGACTTCGTGGCCGTCGGTCTCATGGCAGGTGCTGACGGACGTACGCCTCGTCGCCGAGAACAACACCGACACCTACCTGACTGACGTCCGGATTGAGCTCAGCTTCGACGACGATCGCATTGTTTGCTTCGACAGCGAACCGGACGGAGTCGATGCGCCTGTTGAGCCGGTGCCCTTTGGAATGAAGCGACTCGTCAAGGGTTCTCACGACGAGCTTTCACGACTGCTCAGCAAGACTGGCTGGCATTTTCCCGTGCTCGGCGACACCCCTCAACTCGCCCGATCTATGGGTTGCAGACGGTGGCATGTTGGTATTCGCTGTCGGCAAGCTCCGGCCCCGCAGCAGCGTGACGAGCGATCCGATTCGGATTGTCGTGCCCATCGAGGTGCCTGGCCCGACGATCACCGCCTCCGGCATCGCTACGGCTGAACACCACCACAAGGTTGTGCCCGTGCAGCTTGTTGTGGAGGTGGAGTAAGTCCAAGCGGAGGAATTCAACCTTCGGCCAGGGTTTTTCACCCCTTTGCGGCCAACCAACAAGCAGTAGGAAATCGGGCGGCCAAGGCACAGCGGGTGTTACCGCCCACCTTTGCGCTCGTTACATGGGGGCGTGGGGACTGCTCCATCACGGGATCCGCATTCCGCCGACCGTCACCATCGTGCTGGGAGGTTGAACCAGTCGGGCCGACCCCCCGTGCTGAGCACCCGGCTTCGGCCCTACGAGCGCTTGCGACTCCTTAAGAACGCTCAGGCGAGTTCGGTGACGAGGGACGCGTAGCGATCCAGGAACGGCAACGCGTTGTCTCCTTCGTGCAGCTCCTGATGCGCTGTCCCCAGCACGACCCTGCCTACGCCCTCCTCCCGGTAGGCCTGCAGCCGGGCGAGCTTCGGGATGCCGAAGGAAAAGATCGTGATCTCGATCGTGGCCGGATCGCGACCCGCGTCTTCTGCCTGCTGACGGAACTCGGCCAACTTCTCCTTGGTCGGTCGCATCGAAGCGTCAACCGGCCCGAAGCCCTCGCAGTACTCAATGGTATGGCGCTTCCCGACCTCACCCCAGCAGCCCATGATTATGGGCGGGTGCGGTCGTTGAACCGGCTTGGGGAGACACACGACGTCCTGGAGGCGAACGTGGTTACCCATCACCGTGACGACCTCTTCCGTCCAGAGTTGCTTGAGCGCCAGGATCCGCTCGCGCATGGCGCCATAGCGGCGATTGAACGCCAGGTCGGGCAGATGGTTCGCCAGCTCTTCACGGTTCCAACCCACCCCGACACCCAACAGGATCCGGCCGCCGGACAAGACGTCGAGCGTGGCGACCTCTTTGGCCAACGCCAGCAGGTCGCGTTCGAGCACGAGGCAGACACCGGTACCCAACTTCAGCGAGGACGTTGCCCCGGCTGCGGCCATGAGCGAAACGAAGGGGTCCATCATGTTGGAATACGCCTTCGGCAGCTCGCCACCGCCCGGGTACGGGGAGGAGAACTTGGCCGGGATGTGGCTGTGTTCTCCGACCCAGAACGATTCGAAGCCTCGATCCTCCAAGGCTCGCGCCAATCGGTCGGGTCGCATCGAGTAGCCGGTATTCATGGAGAAGAAGCCCAGTTTCACGGCCGGAACCTAGCTCGGCCGGCATGACGACGCTCCGATGTTGCGCGTACGGTCTGGAAATTGAGCAACAAACTGCTCCTGCGTCAAGGTGCCGTACGGATTGGACGCCGTGATGGCGACAACATCGGCATGTGCGACATGATCACGGGCTTGACCGGCCCGGAAATCGATGGTCGGGCCCGGCGCCCTTCGTCCCGCCTGCCTGGTCCACCGAATCGGCGGCGGGGTTCCTCGATGTGGTGCAGACTGCCCAAGTGCCGGCTGCCTTGGACTCTCGACGAGCGTGGGCGGTGGCCGTCGGCGTGTCACTCGCCAACGGCATCGGATTCGGAACCACCTACGCGTTCGGTGCGTTCTTCGACGCCATGGCTCACGATTTCAACGCCGGCCGAGGTGCCACGGCACTGGTGTTCTCGCTTACGGTGCTGATGTTCTTCGGCTTCGGTGCGGTGTCGGGTGTTCTCGCCGATCGATTTGGTCCCCGCCGTATGCTCATCGTCGGAGCGGTTCTGTTCGTCGGCGGTCTCTTGGCTACGTCAAGGGCCCAGAACCTGGTGGTCGGCTACATCACCTACAGCGTCGGCATCGGTTTGGGTGGGGGCTGCTGGGTCACGCCACTGTTGGCCACCGTCGGAGCGTGGTTCGTTCGTCATCGGGCTCAGGCGTTGGGCTTGGCAGCAGCAGGCAGCGGCCTGGGCACGTTGATTCTGTCGCCGTTGGCCGCGCGGCTGATCGACCTGTACGGCTGGCGTCAGGCTTATGTCGTGTTGGCTGGCATCGCAGCGGTGGGCCTGACCGTGGCCGTTCTGTTGGTCAGCCGCCCGCCGGTGCCACGACCCGCAAAGGCTCGTGCTCATCTCCGGGCCGTGCGCCGGGCTCGCCCGTTCCGTCTGCTCTTCGTTTCCTCGGCGCTGATGTCCGCCGGGCTGTTCGTCCCGTTCGCGTTCGTCGTGTCCTTCGCCAAGGAGGATGGTGTGCCGGCGTCCAAGGCGGCGCTGCTCGTGGGCATCATCGGCGCGGCCAGTATCGGCGGTCGGCTCGGGCTCACGGCGCTGTCCGGGAGGTTGGGTCCGATGCGCCTCTACCAGTTGTGCCTTGCCACGCAGCCTGTGGCCTATCTCGTGTGGCTGACAGGGGGTGGCAGCTACCCGGTGCTCGTGTCCTTCGCCATGCTGCTCGGCGTTTCTTACGGCGGGTTCGTCGCGCTCGGTCCAGAAGTGGTGATTCGTTTGTTCGGAGCGAGCGGCCTGGGTGGTGTACTTGGCCTGGTCTACTGCGGGTCCGGTGTGGGGGGTTTCTTCGGTCCGGTCGCGGCGGGAGCACTGGCGGATGCCACGGACTCCCACTGGGCTCCAATCGTGTTGGCGGTGGTACTGGCCGTCGGGGCCACCATCGTCACGCTCGCCTTGGTCGACGAGCTGGTGGATCTCGGCGAGGCCGGCCGTACGACGGCACAACCAGCACCAGTTCCGAGCTGAACACTCAAGTCGCGTAGCGCAGAGGTAGACACCCCAGCGGCGGCGCACGCGGCGGTTACCGGGAACCCGGCTGCTTTCTGGTCATCGACATTCTCGTAGCGGCTCACGATGTCTACGACCAGGTCGGCCCTCGTAATGGCTCGGGAATGGGCCAACGGCCCTGGCGGCAAAGCGATCGCCACCGGGTTGGCGTTGATCGTGGATGACACCAGCGTGTTCTGGCAATGGCAAGCAGACGACGTCCTGAAGCAACCCGATCTCGTGGGCGGTTGCCGCAAGGAGGTGGCCAACCGTGCCGATCTACCGGACGCCTCAAACGCAGCTGATCGTGCACCTCAACGCCACGGCAAGGGCGCTGATCGGAATGAACGCTCCGAGCAAGATTCACCAGGAGTACGTCGAGAACTACTGGGACCAGGAGGCAGCCCAACGGGGCGGCGTACGGGCACCTGACCCAAGCAAATTCAGCAGCTGGTGATCGCTCGTGCCATCTCTGGCCTGCGTATCGAGTAGCTCCCAGGCACCGTTCGAGGGCGGGCGCCCGCCGGTGGTTCTTCGAGGTCCGGCGGGTTCGTGGGAGGCTGGGCTGGTGAGGGCCGACTGGTCGATACCCCAACATCCAGCCGATGCCAACCCTGCGGGGATGAGGAGCACAACGTGAGCGGGAACCTGAACGTGGTCGACAAGCCAGCCGAGCTCGGTCTCAGCGCCGAGCGGCTGGCCCGCATCGAGCCCTTCTTCCAGCAGCGCTACGTCGACACTGCCAAGCTGGCCGGGTTGGTCACCGTGGTCGCCAGGGCCGGGCAGGTGGCCCACGTCGCCGCCATCGGTGCTCGCGACATCGCGGCCGCCGCCCCCATGACCACCGACACCATTTTCCGGATCTATTCCATGACCAAGCCCATCGTGTCGGTGGCCCTGCTCAGCCTCTACGAGGAGGGCCGCTTCCAGCTCGATGACCCCGTTTCCCGCTTCATCCCCTCCTGGGCGGACCTGCGGGTATGGTCCGACGGCACGCCCGACGGCTACACCACCACCTTTCCCGAACGGGAAATGCAGATCCGCGACCTGCTGACCCACACCTCTGGGCTCACCTACGGGTTTATGAACCGTCATCCGGTCGATGGTCTCTATCGGCGTCGAGGGGTGGAACGAGACGGGGCGCCGAACCTGCAAGAAATGATTGACAAGCTGGGTCAGCTGCCGCTGCGGTTCTCGCCCGGCACCCAATGGTCCTACTCGGTGGCCACTGATGTGTGCGGCTATCTGTGCGAGGTCATCTCTGGTCGCCCGCTCGATCAGTTCCTGGCCGAGCGCATTTTCGTACCGCTTGGTATGGTCGACACCGCCTTTTGGGTGCCGCCGGACAAGATGCACCGCCTCAGCGCCAACTACGCCTTCACCAACCAGGACCCCCTGGCCTTGTTCGACGCCCCCGCCACCTCAACCTATCGGCAACCACCCACCTTCTTGTCCGGAGGCGGGGGACTGGTGTCCACCGCGCAGGACTACCTGCAGTTCGCCCTCATGTTGGCCAATCGGGGCGCGCACAACGGCCATCGAGTGCTGGGTCGCAAAACCGTGGAGTATCTCAGCACCAACCATTTACCGGGCGGCGGGGACCTGGCCTCGATGGGCCAGCGCGTATTTTCCGAGGTGTCCTACGAGGGCATTGGCTTCGGACTGGGGGTGTCCGTCACCCTCGACCCGGCCAAGGCGGGCGCGGTTGGGTCGGTGGGGGACCACGGCTGGGGTGGCGCCGCCTCGACCGCATTCTGGGTCGACCGTTCCGAGGACCTGGTCGTGGTGCTGCTCGCCCAACTGATGCCGAGCTCCACCTATCCCATCCGGCGCGAGATGCGGGCCCTCACCTACCAGTCCCTCATCGACTGAGGGCTCCTTCGCGCCGCATCGGCGCGCCGCATCGGGGCGCCGGCTCGTACGGGCAGGATTTCGGGGGTGATCCATGCCCAGAATGGCCTCGGATTGGAGGTTCTGCGCGCAACGTGTACGCGCCGTGCTCCAAGCACCGGGTGCGCACGTCGCTGACCTGCTGGTTCGCCAAACGGCTCGAGAGCCAGGTGACACGTTGCGCGCAGAACCCCCCGACGGGTAGATCATTTCGATATTTTTCAGTATATGTCAAACGAATGGGCCGTGTTGAAGCGAGATGATTTGCGAGCGATGGGGCTGTCGCGGCGTTCACTCGTGCAGCGAATCTCCCGAGGTCAGCTCCAGCGGGTGGGGCGCTCGGTGTATTTGGAAGGGCCCCGACTCACCGGCCTGCACGGTTGGTGCCAAGACGTCGCCGTTGCGGTTGCCAGCTGGCCCGACGGTCTGGTCACCGGGCAGTCAGCGGCCGGGCTCTATGGCCTGGACGGGTTCGACCCGCCGGTACCGTTGGCGATGCAGGTGCCCCCGGGCGCCTCGGGGCGCGGCCAGGGACTGCGCCGCTGGCAATCGCTGGAACCTCCAGAACGGGTGCAGGGAATGTGGTGCACCTCACCGGCGGACACGCTGCTGGGTTTGGCCGCCGACTTGGACCCTCGCCCTGGTTGTTCGGCGGCTTCGAGGAAGCTACCCCCGGTGGATCTGGTCGAGTTGGCCACGGAGAGCGCCCTGCGCGGAGGGCTGGTGAGCCTGGCCTCGCTGCGGGAGGTGATCGAGTCGGCCCATCGCCGGAGGGGGTTGCCGTCCTTGGTCGAGGTGCTCGACCGTCGGCCCGACCAGCCGCCCACCGAGAGCTATCTGGAAACGCGGTACGCCCGATTGGCCGCGGCTGGCCAGCTGCTCCTTCCCTTCACCTTCAACCAGGTGGAACACCACTCCGAGGACGTGGTGGCCACCTTGCTCGCCGCACTCGATCGTCCCGCTCGACCCGGTAACCGGTTCGGCGGTTGAGATCGAAAAGCCCACTGGCGGGCCACGTCGACCCCGGCCACGCGCGACGAGCGAAGGGCTCACCCGGCCCAGGGGGCCCCGAAGGTATCGTCGTACACCAAGCGGTCCGGCGCTTGGCGAGTGATGGGCCCGTGACCCTTGCCCAGCGGATAACCGATGGGTACCAGCGCCAAGGTGGCCCAATCGTCAGGAATGCCGAGCGCCGCTTTCACGTCGGGCTCGCGCAGACAATGCAGGGTGGTCAGGGTGCACCCCAGCCCCTCGGCCCGGCAGGCCAGCATGGCGTTCTGCACGGCGGTGTAAACCGAGCCGCCGCCGACCATGGAGATGCGATCGAGGTTGCGGTCGGTAATGGCCATCTTGGCCGGGTCGGCGATGAACACCAAGATGACGGGCGCCTCGGCCAGATGGTCCGCCAGGTAGTCCCCGGCGGCCAGAACCCGTTCCATGGTGGCCATCTCCTCGGCGGAGGCTCCCGCCTTGGTAGCCCGGCGACGGCTGAACTCGGTGTACTTGTACCATTCCGGTCCGTAGATCTGGGCCAGCGCCTGCTTGCGTTCGGGGCTACGCACGGCGATGATGCGCCACGGTTGCATGTTGCCCCCGGTCGGCGCCCAGCAGGCAGCCTGGAGCACCCGCTCGACCACGTCACCAGGAATGGGGTCTGGTCGCAGCCGCCGCACGGCCCGCAGCGTGCTCATCATGGCGTAGAGGTCATGGCCCCCGCCGGCGGTTTCTTGGGATGGGCTGGGGCTGGGGCTGGGGCTGGACGACATGGTCCTCATCCTGGCAGCTCGGCGAGAACTCGGCCGCTCACCTCGGGCGAGGAAACGCGTGGCTCAGGCCCAGCCCTGGGCCAAGGGCACCCAGTGGAAGGTGCGGAAATCCCGACGCTGAAATCGCCAGCGGCCATCGAGCTTGCGGTAGGTATCGAAGTAATGACCGGCGACGGTGTAGGCCTCGCCCTTGTGGACCATGCGGATCTCCACCCCGCACCGGCCGGTGGCCTCATCGCCGGCCACGTCAATCACGTGGTTCTGAATGTAGGGCTTGGGGGTGACCCCGTCCGCCGCGGTGGTGTACATCTGGCGCAGTTGGTCCTGGCCGGCCCATTCCCGCTCCCGCATCACGAAGGCGCCGTCCGGGCAGAACAACGCCACAATGGTTTCGGTGTCGGCCTCGGCCACCGCGAAGCAGTAGCGAGCGGTCAGCTCTCGGATCTCGTCTTTGGCTTCGAGTACAGCGAGGCGTTCATCCACGGTGTCCATGAGCGGAGCATATCCACCGCACCACACGGGGGTGGTCAAGGTTGGCACCCACTCGGAGCGAATCGACACCGAATCGCCGACCGCAGTGCCATACGGTATGGCACGGTCGGGCGGCACGGTCGGGCGGCACGGCACGGCGGCACGGGTGCGGCACAGGAGCAGGCCGGTGGGCGACCGCCAGCACGCAAGGGCGCGGTCCGCGCCGACCGGTGGGGGCGGGAGGCCACCACGCCGTCCGTGCGAGCAAGGCCGCACGGGCATAGGGTGCGGGCACGGGTCGAAGGGCCTGTCGGGAGATCCGCTGGGTCCGAGCTGGCGGTGCCCGTTGCCGCCGGAGGGTCCTGGCGGGCCAGACAGTAGGAGTGTAACGATGGCGAGCGCAGTCGAGCCCAGCGCGGGGGCCATTGAAGCCGAGGTCAGCTCGTGGATCTCGCGGAACTGGGACATCGAGTTGACCGTGCGCCAGTGGTGGTCACGGCTGGCCGCCGCCGGGCTCAGCTACCCCATGTTGGATCCGCCCTACGGTCGTGGCTACAGCCGACCAGGCGCCAACGCGGTGATGACTGCCTTGCGAGCGGCGGGGGCGATGGGCCCCCCTGGCGGTATCGGCACCATGTTGGCCCTCCCCACGGTGCTCACCCACGGGACCCCCGAGCAGATCGAGCGTTTCGTGCCCGGTCTGGTCGACGGCTCCGAGGGATGGTGTCAGCTTTTCTCTGAGCCGGGGGCCGGCTCGGATCTGGCAGGCCTGCAAACCCGGGCCGTGCGCGACGGAGACGAGTGGGTGGTTACCGGTCAGAAGGTGTGGACCACCACCGGGCAGATCGCGGACTACGGCATTCTCATTGCCCGCACCGATCCGAGCCAGCCCAAACACCAGGGCATCACCTATTTCCTGCTGCCCATGCAGCAACCGGGTGTCGAGGTTCGACCATTGCGGGAGATGACGGGCCACGCGGTGTTCAACGAGGTGTTCATGGACGCGGCCAGGGTGCCCGACAGCCTGCGGCTCGGTGATGTGGGGGCGGGCTGGGCGGTGGCCAACACCACGTTGGGCCACGAACGGGCCAGCATCGGGGAAGCCTCTGGCGGCTTCAGTCGGGCGGCGCCAGGCAGTGTGGCCGGACACCTCGATCGTGTCTGCGCAGACTTCGTCAAAGGCGTACGGCCCCAGGTCTCTCAAGCCCACATCTCACCCGGTACGGTCAAGCGGCTGACCGCCCTGGCCGCGGAGCGGGCCATGCTGGGCGATCCCACCGTGCGCCAGGCCATCGCCGATCTCTACACCCGGGTGCAGGTGTTGACGTGGTCGGCTCAAAGGGCCAAGGGCGGCGCCGGTGGTCGCACCGGGGTGGAGGGGTCCCTGGCCAAGATCGCCATGACCGAGGCATTGCACCGCGGGCGGGACCTGGGGTGTCGTCTGCTCGGCCCCGACGCCCAGCTGTGGGGACCCGACAGCGTGACCCACGGTTGGCTGCAGGAGCTGACGGTGTTCTCGCCGGCGCCTTCCATCTACGGGGGTACCGACGAGGTGCAGCGCAACATCATCGGTGAGCGTGGCTTGGGTCTGCCCAAAGAACCCGGCCACCCTCGGGAGACTCCCTTTCGGGATCTACCGGCCAACGTGACCCGTTAGCCGGTCCCGGGGCTCGCAACGGCGGACCCGGCCCGCCGGGGGGCCCGGCCCGTTCTAACATCGCGGACCATGACCATCCCGCTGCGCCACGGCGTTTTCCTGGCCCCATTCCATTCGGTACGGGAAAACGCCACCCTGACCCTGCAGCGCGATCTGGAGTTGCTAGAACTTCTCGACCAGCTTGGCTACGCCGAGGCATGGATCGGGGAGCATCATTCGGGGGGGATGGAGACGATCGACTCGCCGGAGATCATGATCGCCGCCGCCGCCGAGCGAACCAAGCACATACGCTTCGGTACGGGGGTGGTCTCCCTGCCGTACCATCATCCGCTCAACGTAGCCAACCGCATGATCCAGCTCGATCACATGACCAGAGGCCGGGTCATGTTCGGCGCCGGGCCCGGCCTGTTGGCGTCCGACGCGTTGATGATGGGGGTGGAGCCGGAGACGACCCGCGATCGCATGGAGGAATCTCTCGATGTCATTTTGCGGCTGTTCAACGGCGAAGTCGTCAACGAGCAAACCGATTGGTACACCCTGCGCGACGCTCGCACCCATTTGCGCCCCTATACCCATCCTCACATGGAAGTGTGCGTGGCCAGTGCCGTCACCCCCTCGGGGGGCCGCCTGGCCGGCCGCTACGACCTGGGCATGCTCTGTGTGGCGGCGGGGGTTCAGGCCGGCTTCGATGCTTTGGATGTGAACTGGCGGGTGGCTTGCGAAGCCGCCGCGGATCGGGGCAAGGACATGGACAGGGGCCGCCTGCGTTGCGTGGTGAGCATGCACCTGGCCGACAGCCGCGAGCAGGCCCAGGCCGACATCAGGTTCGGGGCCAAGGAGTACATCGACTATCTGAACAACAACCAGCCCCGCTTCCCCGTGCCGGAGGGGGTCGACACCGTTGATTGGATCGTCGAACACCAGATCGCGGTGGTAGGTACGCCCGAGGACGCCATCGCTCGCATCGAGGAACTGCAGGCCAAGCAGGGCGAGTTCGGTTGTTTGCTGCTCCTGGCCCACAACTGGGCCGATTGGTCGGCAACGAGGCGGTCCTATGAGCTCTATGCCCGTTATGTGATGCCTCATTTCGATCGATCAAACGTGAACCGAGTTGATTCCTATCACTGGGTAAGCGCTCACCAGGACGAGCTGGTGTCCAAGCGGGTCGCCGCCGCCGCGCAGATGACGGCCAAGCACGAGGCCGAACAGGTGGCCAAGGGGCGCGGCGCGAACGCCGATTGACCAGGCTTTCAGCGTGGATCCCGGCCGACTCCGCTTACGTACCTGTAAGGATGTTTCGTTGCTCGTCGGTCGGGGTCTGGCCATATACGGATAAAGTACGGCGCGGTACGCGATCTATGGGAGTTGCCAAGGTTGAGCCATTTTCTCAAAGCGGCCTTACTCAAGTTTTGCAGACCTTCGCGTAACTAGCGGGGGAGCCACCGATAGCGTCGAAAGCACCATGGCATTGCGTGTTTCGTCGTTCGCTCCTCCCGTTCGCACTCCGAGCGTAGGGCTCGTGGTGACGACCCACCGCTGCGGTCCTTTCATCGACCAGACCCGTACCTCGGTGGCAGGCCAGACCCATCCGCCCGACCAGGTGGTGGTGGTCGATGACGCCTCTGATGACGACTCGGTGGCCCGGGCAAGGGCCTGGAGCAGCCACCTCAACCTCGAGGTGGTGGCCCTGGCCCGCAACGAGGGCGTCGCCAGGGCTCGTAACGCCGGCATGGCGCCGTTAGTCCCAGTGCAGCCCACCGTCCACGTTCCAGGATTGCCCGGTCACGTTGCGGGCGGCGGGTGAGGCCAGATACACCGCTAGAGCGGCGATATCCTCGGGTTCGTTGGCCCGGCGCAGGGGAATGGAGCGCACGGCTCGAGCCTCGGCCTCCGCCCGAGTGCCCCCGAGGCGTTCCACCAGCTCGTCGATGACTTGGTCGAAGAGGCTGGTGCGGGTCACGCCAGGGCAAATGGCGTTCACGTTGATGTCGTGGCGGGCCAACTGGGCGGCGCTGATGCGGGTCATGGCGATCACCGCGCCCTTGGTGCCGGCGTAGGCGACGTTGGAAGTACCCCGGTAGCCCTTGCCGGCGATGGAGGCGATGTTCACGATCCGCCCACCCGCGCCGTGGTCGCGCATGGCCCGTGCCGCCGCCTGCATGAGAAAGAACAGGCCCCGGGCGTTGACGGCGTAGATGCGGTCCCAGTCCGCCTCGCGAACGTCGAAAAAGCTCAGGCTTTTGGTCACCCCGGCGTTGTTGACCAGCGTGTCGATGCGCCCATGGGCGGCCACCACATTGGCCACCAAGCCCTCGCATTCCGCCACCCTGGCCACGTCACCCACCACGAAGGAGGCCCGCTCGCCCAGCTGGTCCATCACCGCGGCGCCGGCGGTGGCGTCGATGTCGGCGCCGACCACGGTGGCCCCTGCCTCGATGTAGGCCGCCGCGATGGCCCGGCCCATGCCCGCTCCGACCCCGGTGACCAAGGCGATACGCCCGTCGAGTTCACTCACGACATCCCCCGTTGTTCCGCGCCGCCGCTCGGCTGGGCGCCCGTCGGCCGGCATCGTAGGTCAGTGGCCCCTCCGCCATCGTGACATTCCCCTCGGTATGGTTGGACACCGGCGGGGTCGGCAGTGGAACCCGTGGCAGGCTGACGGGATGGAACGCAACCTGGACCACGCCCTGGGCCAAATGCTCGATGAACGGGCCATCACAAAAGTGATGCACGACTACACCCGATTCGTCGATTTCGGCCAAGCCGAACACATCTCTGAGCTGTTCACCGACGACGGGGTCTGGGAGGGTCCCGGTGTTGTCCTGGAGGGCGGTCAGGCCATCCATCGTTTCTTCGCGGAGCGGGCCGGGGTGACCCGACGGACCTCCCGCCACGTCATCACCAACATCGCCATCGAACACGAGGGTCACGACGAGGCCACGGCGCTGAGCTATCTGATCAACTTCCGCCATGACTCGCAGGGTGCGGTGCACCTGCCGGTGCCCGCCGGTCACCCGAAGTACGTGGGCGAATACAACGATCGCTTTGTGCGCAACGCCCAGGGTTGGCGCTTCCAGCGGCGTGTGTTCACCAATACCTTCCTGCGGCCACCGGCGGAATCTGCCTGAGCGGGCCCGGGGCGGGGGGCGCGGCGTGGCGCGCCGGCGCCCGTTCCTGCCGGCCTCAGCGTGTCGCCAACGGCCCCCGCAGCAGCTGGCCAGGATACACCCCGGTATGGCACCCGTCCTGCATAAGGATCTCCCCGCCCACCAGGGTGGCCTTGATCCCAACCGCTCCTTGCACCAGCCGTTTGGCGCCACCGGGCAGATCGTGG
>JANPEN010000616.1:0-3478 GCA_031422955.1 Acidimicrobiia bacterium | reverse complement strand
CCCGGTTCAAGCGTGAGCGACTGTGACTCAGCCGCTACCGTGGCGCAGGAGCCGACCGGGGGTTTCGCCGGTGCATTCGCCTTCGGTGAAGGTCTCCACCCCGTTGACCAGGATGTGGCGGTAGCCCTTGGCCCGTTGCACCCGGCGCCACTCGCCACCAGGCAGGTCGTAGACAGCTTCGCCGACCCAAGCCGGGTCGATGGCCAGCTCGTCCATGTTGTAGACGATCACATCGGCCGGGGTGCCTTCACGCAGCACACCACGGTCCTTGAAGCCAGCCGCGTGGGCGGCCAGGGCCGACATGCGGTAATGGGCCTCTTCAACGGTGATCTTCTTCTCATCCCGCACCATCCAGGCCAAGAAGTCCGTGGTCCAGGCCCCACCGGTGAAGAACTTGGTATGAGCCCCACCGTCGGACACACCAGGAATGGTGTAGGGCGAGTCGTTGTAGACGCCCGCCATGTGGTCCACGTTGAAATCGGGGCCTTCACCCATGAACTCGGTCCGCAGGTCGGTCATGAGGGAAAGGTCCAACATCACATCAATGTGGTGCTTACCCTCGGTCTCCGCGATCTCGCCCAGGGAGCGACCGACGTATTTCTGCATGTCTTCACGACGCTGCACACCGGACACCATCAGCTTCTGGGTCGGCCCACCCACCGCCAGCTGCGTGTTGGCGAAGAGGGTGTTGGCCTTCTCCGTCTCCTGCTTCAGCCGCTCGCGCACGGCCGGATCGCGCATCTTGACGATTTTCTCTTCCAGCGTGCCGGTGGTGGCCTCACGCCAGGCGGGGCTGGAGTCATACAGGTTCCAGGTATCGAGCGAGAACTGGAAGCCGGTGCGGATGGTGGCGCCCTGGCCGTAGATCTGCAGCCCGTCCTTGTGGGCCTGATTCAGCCACTCGAGGCGCTCCTGATACACGCGGGGGTTCTTCTGGCTCACCGGCACCACGTTGTCGATGATGGGCCGGCGGGCGACCTCGGCCAACCGCAGCTTGAACTCGAGATCGTCGGGGAAGTTGGGGTTGGCATCGGTAGCCTGGGTGAGCTGGATGCAGCCTTCGTCCCGCTCGCGCAGCACCTCGGCCAGGCAGAAAATGTCGTCATCGCACATGGTGTCAGTGACCATGGGCGAACCGTCGAAATCGGCCTGGGTGGAGTTGGGCCCCAGGCGCTGGATAGAGAAACCACACAGCCCGGCGTCCATACCCTCGTGCAGGAGGCGCTGCATTTCCTTGCGCTCGGCGCTGGTGGCCGGGCGGGTCTTGGCCGCATCGAGACCCATGACGTAGGTCATCAGCGAGGCGGTGGGCATGTACTGCAACACGTTCACGCCCAGCGGGGCGGATTCCAGGCTGTCGAGGTACTCGGGGATGGTCTCCCAATCCCAATGGGGCAGGAACCCGGCGCGCATGGCTTCCATGGGGATGGCCTCGGTGCGGACCATGGTCAGCATGGAGCGCTCACGGAAATCTGGCTTGCAGGGCGCGAAGCCGAACCCGCAGTTGCCCAGCACCACCGAGGTGACACCGTGCCAGCTGGAGATGCTGCACCACGGATCCCAACGCACCTGGGCGTCGTAATGGGTGTGCAGGTCAATGGCCCCTGGAGCCACGATGCAACCATCGGCATCGATCACCCGGTCGGCGATCCCTTTGGCCCGCCCCCCGATTTGGGCAATGCGGCCGTCTTTGATCCAGAGATCCCCCTTGTAGCGCGGCACCCTCGTGCCGTCGACGATGGTTCCGCCCTTGATGTGAACGTCGTAGCTCGTCACGTTCGAACCCCCTTGGTTGACGATCGTGTCAACAGTACCGCCCGAAGGCCCTCCCCGCACTAAAATCGAACCCAGATTTGGCCAGGAACTTCAAATCCGACCGGCGGAGGGGCCGCCCGAGGGACATCGGGCGGTCGGGCGGAATCGAGCGGTCGAGCGAATCGGGCGGGCGAGTACCGTGCGGCTCGACATGAAGACCACCCAAGAACCTGTCAGCACCCAAGATGCGGTCACTCGCCAGGCGTGGCTCGCCCTCGGCGTGGCCACCATGGTGAGTTTCCTGGTGGTGGTGGACGTGTCGGTGGTGAATGTGGCCTTCCCCACCATTCGGGCTGACCTTGGGGCCAGCGATTCCTCCCTGAGCTGGATCGTCTCCGGCTACAACATCGGCGTCGCCGCCTTTTTGCTGGTGGGCGGGCGCATGGCCGACAGCCTAGGTCGGAAAAAGGTGTTCCTCCCCGGTGTCGCCTTGTTCGCCTTGGGCTCGTTGCTGTGCGGCCTTGCCCCCAACCCTGGTCTGCTCATCGCGGCCCGGGTGCTGCAGGCCGTTGGCGGGGCCGTGTTGATGCCGGCCTCGTTGGCCCTGGTCCTGCCCGAATTCCCCAACTCCCGCCGTTCCATGGCGGTGGGTTTCTGGGGGGCGACCGGCTCGCTCGGAGCGGCCTTCGGGCCTTCGCTGGGCTCGGTGCTCATCCGGTTGGGGTCGTGGCGCCTGGTGTTCCTCATCAACGTGCCCATTTGCCTGGCGGTGTTGTTCCTGGCCAGAAGGATCTTCAACGAGTCACGCAACCCCGACGCCAGCGGCCGCATCGACCTGCTGGGCGTGCCCATCGGCACCGTTGGGGTGGCGATGGTGATGTTCGCCATCGTGGAGAGCGAGCAATGGGGTCTGACCAGCCTGCGGGTCCTGGCCCTGGCCATCATCGGATCTGCCTTGCTGGTGCTGCTCATCTGGCGATCGGGCCACCATCCTGAGCCGCTGTTGGACCTTTCACTGTTCCGGCACCGGTCCTTTGCCAGCTCCAACGCGGCGGTGGCCCTCTACTCCATGGGCTTCACCTCGGGGTTCTTGCTCAACTCGCTGCTGCTGCAGAACCTGTGGAACCAGTCCATCCTGCGCACCGGAGCGGCCCTGACCCCCGGCCCCCTGCTGGCTACCGCCACCTCGCTGGTCGCAGGGCGCTGGGGCGACCGTTACGGGCACCGCTGGCTCATCGGGCTTGGCTCGTTGCTGTTGGCCCTTCCCCCGCTCCTGTTCCTGCTGGTGTTGTCCGACACCCCCCAGGTGTGGACCCTGTTCGTGCCTATCAGCCTCATCTCCGGGCTGGGCACCGGGCTGTCCATCTCGTCATGGTTCAGCGCCGCAGTGTCCGACGTCGGACCGGCTCGTTTCGGGGTGGCCAACGCCACCCTGCGCACGATTATGCAGGTGTTCTACGGCGTGGGCACCTCGGTGGTGATCACCCTGCTGGCCAGCCAGGCCGGGCTGGGCGGCTACCAGCGCGGCTGGGTGTGGGTGAGCGCCACCATGGCCCTCAGTGCGGCCTTGGTGGTGGCCACCTTCCCAACCGGCTCGTCGTCCTCTCTCAGGGCCGCCGCGCCCCGGTGAGCGGGGTAGCCATGCCGTGGACCAGGTCAACGCCTTCTGCTGTCGTCCGTAGGGATGTTGTCGAGTAGCCGGTGGTCAGGTGTCCACGTACAG
>JANPEN010000615.1:0-9342 GCA_031422955.1 Acidimicrobiia bacterium | reverse complement strand
GCTTTGGAGTCCGGCGACCTGGAGGTCCCGGAAGCCTTCGTCGCCCGCGTCGCCGGCCTCGGTGGCGGCGATCATCGTCTTGAGGTCGGTGAGCTTCTTGCGGGTCTGCTGCCCGACTGGAGCTCGTCAGGCCCAGCTCGTGGGTCCTCTCAAACGACCGACCTGGCCGTCCGAGAACAGGTCGAACGAATCGAGTAACGATCATGATGGTCGCTCGCCGTCCGGGCCATGAGGCCCTCCGCTCGCGTGATCTCGTCGTACGATGGGTTTCGTGAGCGCGCTCGAACCCACCGTTGAGAAGGAGCTCGTAGTGGCTGAGGACGGGAGCATTTCCGCCGACCAGCTCGCGAGCCTCGGTCTGCGGCCCGGCGCACACCTGCGCGTCGTTTCGACGGACGAACCGTCCGTCGCGCCGTCCGGCCTCGCCGGTTCGCTCCCCGACCTGCCTGACTTCGATTGGGACGCCTTCGAACGGGCGAGCGAGCTGGCCCGGCAGGATCTCGCCCAGCCTTCATGAGGATCGTCGCCGACTCGCATGCCATCGTCTGGTACGTCCAGGGATCGCCCCGCCTGTCCGAGCGCGCCGCGGCCGCCCTGTCCGAGGCCTCCGATGGCATCGTGGTGTCGGTCGCGACGCTCGTCGACCTCTGGTACGTCACCCAGACGACGCAAGGCGTCACCGCCAACGACCTCGCGACGCTCAGGTCGACGATGGTGGCGTCGCCGAAGGTCGACCTGCACCCGATCGACGTTGCTGTCGCTGACGCCGCGGCCTCGATCCTGAAGTTCTGGGCCGATGACTGGCGTTCGATCATCGAGGCCGGCGCCGGCTACTGGCGCTATGTCCCTACCGAGAACGGCGTCCGCTTTCTTACCCGCTACGACTACCGGCCTCGCTGGGCTCGCCTAGGCGAGGTCATCGATCGCCGCGCGGTTCGCCCCATCTTTGGTTGGGCGACGGCATGGAGCTTCGACCGGTTACGCCTGTGGCTGGAGAAGGGGATCCCGCCGGAACGATCGCGCAACCAGGCGATCGCCCATGCCGTGGCCTCCTACGGACTGGCCGGTATGTGGACCTATCACGGCAGGTAGGTGACGAACCGTTCGGGATCCTCTGACATGGCTGTTGGGCCGCCACGATATCGACGCAACGGGGAGCGGGAACCGCGGCCAACAGCCCGTCCCAGACCTCGCTCGAACCGGCCAAGGTCACTCCATGCCCCGCGCCCCAGCGTTGTCCGTCCCCTGCGCTTGCCATACCCTCACGTATGTCGAGGGTGAGTTTCGTGTCGCCGATCACGAAGCGGAACCCACCGTTCCAATAGCGGGAGGCCAGAGCGAACTCGCCATCCGCAGCACGGCGCCGGGCCAACTCGGCGGCGTCGATGAGGTTCACGTTAGGTCCTGTCCTTGCTGAGACTCTGACTCTTTCCGACTGTCCGTTGGGTTTTTAGCCCACACCGGCTGGTTGTCGCGTTGGGCTCAGGTTGTTGGTGATGGTAGTAGGCCGGTGGCGTCGACGTGCGGCTCGTCGGGTTGTCGATCCCGAAGGAGTGGCGGATGTCTTTAGTGGAAGGCTCCTTCGACGGCGTCGGCTCGAAGCACCTGAAGTGAGTCGAGCAGCCGGCCCCTCTCGATCTCGATCCTGACAGCCGGGGTTTAGTAACCGAGCAGCGTGCGGATGACTCCTTCGACGTGAGCAGCCGTAATTGTGTCGACGGTCCCGAGGTTGGTGACCAGTCGTTGGTGGTTGACCGACCGGAGCAGCTCGCATTGGATATAGCTGGTTTGGTTCAGCCCGTTGCGTTTGCTGGGTTCGATTTCGACGTGGAGGGCGAGCTCGCGGCGGGTTGTGGTCATCGGGACGACGATCGCGAAGGGAAAGCTGGGGCCAAAGATGGGTGCCGGGCCGATTACCAGTGCGGGCCGGTGATGCGCTGGTTCGCCGGGATAGGGGTCGCCGAAGTCGACCAGCCAGACTTCGTTAGCCGATGCCATCGCGAATGGCGAGCTCGGCGTCGCTGACGTAGTCGTCCCATGCGGAGGGGTCCTGGCGCAGACGGTCGAGCTGCACGTTCACGTTCGCGGCGAATCGGGCGCGCTCAAGCGCCTCAGCGGCGTCGCGTACGACGTCGAGGAGTTGGCGTCCGCTGGCGCGGGAAATGGCGACAAGACGTCGGTGGGTTTCCCGATCGATCCGAATGGTCGTCGTCGCGCTCATGACCGCAGTCTACAACTGCGCATGCAGATTGCGTGCAACGATGGGCGTGAAGGCGTTCCCGTAGGATCTCGGGATACTCATTCGGGTGATGCCGCTGCGCAATGGCGAGCTGGCCGACGACGACGTGGGCCTGGTGGTCGACGCGTTCAAGGCGTTGGGCATCCAGAGCGAGACGGCCGGGGTATACCCGATCGTGTCGTTGTGCGTGCCCATGGACGCCGATCTGGCTGCCGTGAAGGCCCTGATTGAGCAGGGCCAGCGCGACGGCCGCTGGGAATGGGAAGAAGGCTGCGTCGGCCAGGTGTGGCTTGATCTCGGAGTTTAGTTGGCTTCAGCTGAGCTGGTAGGCGTCGAGCACCGGGCTGCGGGTGTCCAGCCAGAACTGCAGCACTGTCTTGGGGGCGATGGTCGTCACCCGGTCACGTCCGTTGCGATACCAGTTGTCGACGGACTCGATGCTCTGCACGAAGGTCGGCAAGTCGGCGCACAGCTGCTCCATGTGGGCGGCCAAGGCTTCGGGCCGGATGACGATGGCGGACTTGTTCTGATCGAACACGGCCCGCAGGCACTCCACGATGTAGCGCACGTGGCACTCGGCGAACAGCACGCCGCTACCGGCGTGACCCAACACCCCGTTGGGCCCCGGGGTCACGAACAGGTTCGGACAGTCCGCCACCGACATGCCGAGGTAGGCCTCGGGGTTCTCCTCCAACCGGGCGGTGATATCGACCCCGCCGGCACCGGTCACCTGGATGGGCCACAGCACCGTGTCGGCCTTGAAACCGGTGGCCAACGCCAAAATGTCGACCTCGTCGTGACCGCTGGCGGTGGTGACCCCGGTCGCAGTGATCTCCTTGATGGGCGAGGTGACCAGGCGCACGTTGTCCCGCTTGAGGGCCTGGAACCAACCGTTGTCGACCAGCAGACGCTTGGCGTAGGGCGGGAAGTTCGGCATCACCTTTGCGGCCAGGTCGGGGCGGTCCTCGACCTGGGAGAGGATGTACTCGGTGAGCACCGCCCGCAACTTGTCGCTCGCTGCGCTGATGGAACGGCCGTCTTCGCTGTGCCAGCTCGGGTCGATCCGCACCGCGTCGGTGACCCCGTCGCCCACCTTCCAGCCTTCGCTGAAGCGGTTCCACTCCCGATAGGTGGGGATCGCATCGAACAGGCGCCGCTCGATACCGTCCAGCGCTTTGCCGTACTTCGGGTGGCTCATCATCCAATGGGCGCTGCGCTGGTAGACCACGACCTCCGCGGCGATCGGCGCAATGGCCGGCAAGATCTGGTTAGCGCTGGCGCCGGTGCCGATGAGCGCCACCCGCTTGCCGGTCAGATCCACGCTCGGATCCCACGTGGTGGAGTGCATGGCCGGCCCCGCGAAGTCCTCCAGGCCGGGGATCTGGGGGTACTTGGCCACCCGCAGGATGCCCAAGGCGGCAATCACCGCGTCGGCCCAGACCGTGGAGCTGACCCCGTCGGCGTCGCGCAGCTCGACCTCCCACTGCGCCTTATCGGCGTGCCACACCAGCGTGGCCACCTCGGTGTTGCAGCGCAGACGATCACCGATGTTGGACTGCTCGGCCACCCGTTTGACGTACTTGAGCAGCTCGGGCTGGCGGCTGAAATGCTCCGGCCAACCGGGATCCTGGTCGAAGGTGTAGGAGTACAGCAGGCTGGGCGTGTCGACCCGGCAGCCGGGGTAACGGTTTACCCACCACGTGCCGCCCGGCTCTGGGTTCTTTTCGATGACGGTGTAGTTGTGCAGGCCCAACTCGTCGAGCGTGCGGGCCGCCAACACCCCGGTGACACCGGCGCCGATGATGAGCACGTGGTAACCGTCTGGCGCGTGTAACGGCGCCAGCGGGACCAGCGGGCCGATACCGGTCTGTTCCCGCACGTAGTCGCGGTAGGTGGCGGGCACCTCGGCGCCGACCGCCAGGTTCATGGCGGCCTGCAGCACCTCGTCGGTGGGTGGCTCGGGGACCTTTTCGCCGTTGAGATAAGGCGGCAGGACCTCGGTGGCCTTGGCCTCGATGTGGGCGCGGTCTCGCAGATCGGGGATCGCATGAGGATCGCCGGAGAGGTGGGTGACCACCGCGGCGAGAGTGCGGCGGTCGGCGTGCGCGAGAATGTCGGCGAGGTCGGGTACTGCCATGCGCCGAACGGTAGCCCAACCGGGTAGATGGCGGATCGGCCCAGGTGCTGGAACAAGGAGGTAGGAACAAGGTGGTCCAGAACCCGCCCGAAGGATTTCCCCGGATTACGCCGTATTTGTTGTACGAGGACGTAGATGCTGCGGTCGACTGGCTGGTGGGGGCATTCGGTTTCGGTGAGCGATTCCGCATGAAGGGGCCAGACGGACGGGCCAACCACGCTGAGGTCAGCCTCGGGGAGGGCGTGGTGATGCTGGGCCATCCGGGGCCCGACTACCAGAACCCGAAGCGCCGGGGTGGGGCAACGCAGCTCGTCTACGTATATGTCGACGACGTCGACAGCCACTATTCCGCCGCCCAAGCAGCCGGCGCCCGCATCCTTGATGAGCCGGCCGACCAGTTCTACGGCGATCGCACCTATGCGGCTGAAGACCCCGAAGGCCACCATTGGACCTTCGGTCAACATGTCCGCGACGTCGCCCCCGAGGACATGAGCTGACCGAAGCTGATGCCACGCAACAACGCCGAGGTTGCCCACCTGCGGCTGGCCGTGTTCCGCTGTGTGGCCGCCGCCCTGCTCTTCGGCGCCAGCGCCCCGGCCGCCTCGCGGCTGGCCGGCTCGGTCCCCGCCTTCGTGCTGGCTGGGCTGTTGTACCTCGGCGCTGGGCTGGGCGTGGCTCCGACGGTGCTGCGGCGGCGCCCGAGCATGGCGGACCTGGCCCGGGAATGGCGTCAGGTACTGGTGGCCGTAGCGGTGGGGGGAGCGGTGGGCCCGGTCCTGCTGGCCGCCGGGCTGGCTCGTACCAGTGCCGCTTCCGCGTCGATCCTGTTGAACACCGAGTTGGTCGCCACCGTGGTGCTGGCCATGTTGGTGTTCCGCGAGCACGTGGGCCCTCGCGTACTGGCCGGTACGGCGCTCATCGCCGTGGCCGGAGCGACGTTGGCATGGTCTCCGGGCACCCAACTGGACACCGGGGCGATCTTGGTGGTGCTGGCCTGCGTGTGTTGGGGGTTGGATAACACCGTCACGGCGCGTATTCAGCACCTCGCTCCCGCCCACGTCGTGCTGGCCAAAGGTGTGGTCGCCGGTTCCGCCAACCTGGCAATCGGTCTGGCCGTCAGTGGCCCCGGCGGCGCCGCGGAGGTGGGCAACGTGTTGCTTGCCCTCGTCATCGGGGTGTTCGGCTACGGGTTGTCCATCACCCTGTGGGTCCAAGGGGCCAGAGACCTCGGGGCGGCGAGAGCGCAGGTGTTGTTCTCGACCGCTCCGTTCAGCGGCGCGGTGATCGCCTGGACGGTACTGGGTGAAAAGCTGGCTGCAGCCCAGCTCATCGCCATTGTCGGCGCCGCCGCCGGGGTAGCGCTGTCCTCAGGGTCGGCGCACGCCCATGATCATCACCATGTGCCTCTGCAGCACAATCATGAGCACCGCCACGACCGCCATCATGACCATCACCACGGCCCGGACGCCGATCCCGGTCGGGTGGGTCGGGTCGGCCCGGTGGGGGCGGATCAGGCGAGCGGGGTCCGTCACAGCCACGTGCACCTCCACGATGCGCTCATCCACGGCGACGCCCACCTGCCCGACCTGCACCATCGACACGAGCACTCGTGAGCTGCCGCTCGACCATGGCGGGAACCCGACCGCGTCACATGCTTTTTTCGGAGGCGACCTCGTACATGGTGAGACTACGGCTGTTGATCTTGAGCGGCTTCAAGGACCGGCCGAACGTCCGAATGTGATCGGACTTCATGTGGGGCCCGAGGTGATCTTCTGATTCCCACTTCTCGAACAGATGGACAACGGCCGCATCGGAGATATCGGGTGAAAAACAGTAGGCATGGCAACCCTCTTCCTTGAGGGTTTCGGCCATGACATCTTTGGCGGCGCTGAGGAACGCCTCGCGGTCGGAGGGTTCGAGGTTGAAGGTGCCAGCGATAACGAGCATGGCGGCACTCTAGTTCGGCGCCTGCGACCCCGACGGCGCCTTCCGCGGTCGCCCGTGCCAGTGGGCTGCGTAGCCTCATATTCTGAAATTCGTTCTTCCCTGAGCTACGTTTGGGCAGGACTGAGGCCGAGATATTCGTCACAATGGCGAAGATCAGACGTCGCGTACGTATCCGGGAGCATCGAGGTGCGCCCGAACGAAGGAGAAGGACATATATGTGGGGGAAACGTTCACACAAGGCGTGGGTGGCGTCCGCGACAGCCTTTGGCTTGATCGCGGCGGCCTGCGGCGGCGATGACGGCGCCACCGACAACGCGGGCGGCGCAACCGACGCCACCGTCAGCGCCGAGATCAATCAAGGCGTAAAGGATGCGCTGGCGACCACGACCTCCGGCGCCGCTACTGCGACGACCGCCGCAGTAGCCAAGGAACCGGCCAGCATTGAGGAGTGGGAGAAGTTGTGGGCCACCGAACGGGCTGCGGTGGTCAAGCGCATCAAGGCCGAGAAATTGGGCAAGTCCGCGGACGGCAAGACCCTGACTGGGCCTGAGGGATTCAAGGTCGATCTCAGTAAGTGCGCGACCGGCTGGACCGACACCGAAGGCATCACGGACACCGAGATCAAGATCGGCCAGGTGACCGCGCTTTCGGGACTGGCGGCGGACTGGGCCAATACCACCAAGACCTTCGAAGCGTGGATGAAGTACTACTCGGGCAAAGGCGCCTTCAAGGACTCGACCGGCAAGACCCGCACCGTCAAGCTCGTGGTTCGCGATGACGGTTATGACACGGCCCGCACCATTCCCTTGGTGGATGAGATGCTCGACAGTGAAAAGACGTTCGCCCTGTGGACCTTGGGCACGCCTGCGGGGTTGAAGGTTTATGACAAGATCAACCAGCGCTGTGTGCCGCACCCCACCTTGATCAGCGGGGCGCCGGCCTGGGGTGACCCGGTAAACCATCCCTGGACCACCGGTTCGCTGTTGTCCTACTCGACCGAAGCGGTGATCTGGGGTGCATTCATCGATGAGCACATCGATGAGCTGACGGCGGGTGATGGCAAAGCCACCGTGGCTGGATTGGTGGCCAACAGCGACTTCGGCCTCATTTACGAGACGGAGTTCCGTCGTGTCTTGGAGTCTTCACCCAACAAGGCCAAGATCGAGTTCGTCACCGAGAAGTTCGAGATCACCGCACCTACAGTGACGGACCCGATGACCACGTTGGCGTCGAAAAACCCCGACATATTCCTCACCATGACCGGTGGCACGCAGTGCCCGCAGATCATCAACGAGGTCGCCAACAACGGGATGAGCGACAAGACGAAGTACTTGTTCATGTCCTCGGTGTGCAAGGGCTCCGCGTACGTTGGTAAGGACAAGGTGGGTGGCGACGGTTCGGTCAGCAACGGCTGGTACATCGTCGGTGGAGGGTTCAAGGACTTCAACGCCGAGGCCAGCAGCGCCGATCCCTTCATCGCCTGGGGTCGTAAGTTCCTGGCCGACAATGGGCTCGACTACAAGGTGTCGAGCAACATGGGTCAGGGCTTCTGGTGGGCCTGGATCTGGTCCCAGTCCCTCATCATCGCCGGCGAACTCGACGGCGGGCTGACCCGCAGCAACTTCATCCTGGCCCAGCGTGCGCTGGAGGGAACGAACCCGTTGCTGTTGCCTGGCATTAAGGTCAACATGAACGGTAACAAGGACTCCTTCTTCATTGAAGGATCCGACCTGTCCATCTATGACTCGGCCAAGCAGATCTGGGTCGTGCAGGGCGACCTCATCGAGTTGTCTGGTAAATCACCCAACTGCTTCTTCGATCAGGCCACCCGCGCCTGTCGCTGAGCTGAAGTTGGGCATGTTTAGCTAGCAGTGGTGAAGCGAACAGCGGGCGACAGGTAGCCGCCCGCTGTTCGTATCGCGTCACCCCAGGGCTCCAGCGTCGTGATGACGTTGGCGAGTTCGTCGCTGAGTACCTCGATGGCCGGTGTGAGCTGTGCATCGGTGTGGGCCTCGATAGCTGAGCGTTGTTGCCATCCGGTGGCGCTGAGCCCGTCGTCCACCAGAAGACCCCGACGGCGAAGACGCTCCTCGCCCTCGGCCAGCTGGTCGGCTCTCCAGCCTCGGCCACTGGTATGGGAACGGGGGACCAGACCCCAGAACAGGTCGCTCAGCAATCCGATCTCGATGGCGTCGAATCCGGCTGAAACCCAGGCAATGGTGTGGGAATCGCCTCGGAACTCCCGCAACGTGTCCGCCGCCCGCCACAGGCGAGCCAGCGGATCCTGTGGCACATCACCGGCCCGTTGGCCGGCAAAGAGGGGCCGGCCGGCTAACGACAACGGTTCAATTGCCCGCAGCAAAAGATCCGCGGTTGGTCCTGCCCCGGCCGGGTCTGAGCCGAGGATGCGACGCAGTTGGCTTACCGCGCCATGTTGGCGGGCGGCTCGGATGGTGGCTGCGTCGGTCAGTTCCCAACCCCGGGTGACCATGGCCACCACGTCGCGGGGGTTGAACACGGCGAAGGCGGCGGCCACGACCTCTCCTGGTACCTGGCCCAGCACCGAGCCCCTGCTGGTGTAGTAGGCACACCGATCTGGCAGCTGGGTGAGGCCGATCGTGCCGGAGCTGGGTCCGAACCCGAGGGCGGCGTAGTTGGTGTGGCATTCGGGCGAGAAATGGACCTGACCGGCGATCGGTTCGAGGGCGGCGGCCAGCGAGCGGGCCGGCGAACCACCGGCAGAGGAGAGCGAAACCATGGCCGGAGCGTAGCGGTGGGTGCGCTCCCCGTGCTCGGTTTGGTCAGCGGCTGGCGCCTTCCGGGTCCGCCGGTGCTGACCGGGTGAAGGTGATCCGCAGCGAGGTCAGACCCCGCAGCACGAAGGTGTCGGCGTAGGTGAACTCGTTGTCCTCGGCCAGGCGGATGTCTTTGAGTTGGTCGAGCAGCGCACCGATACCGATGCGGGCCTCGGCCCTGGCCAGACCAGCCCCGATGCAGTGATGCTCGCCGTGCCCGAAGG
>JANPEN010000614.1:0-6472 GCA_031422955.1 Acidimicrobiia bacterium | reverse complement strand
GCGCCTCGGCCGCGCCGGTCGGCCCGTCTACGCTTTGGGCCAGGGGCCCGTAGCTCAGTGGTCAGAGCAGGCGACTCATAATCGCTCGGTCGTGGGTTCGATACCCACCGGGCCCACCGCTCTGAGCTGGTGTTTTATGGTCTGACTCACTAGCTGAACCCGGCATAACTCCCCGTTTGCAAACGGATTGCAAACGGACTGGATGAGAGCCAACCGCACGAAGCGGCATCAGCGAGGCTTGAACGGCATGGATCAGTCGCTGCCGTAGAGCCGTTCGAGGGCGTTCACCGCAGCGCTGGTTTGGTTGGCGGTCGGCGCCACGTACTGCTTGTGGGTGAAGGCCAGCGTGCTGTGCCCGAGCATCCGCGAGACCGATTCGAGGGGCGCTCCGCCTTCCAGCGCCAGCCGGGCCGCGGCGTGGCGGAGGTCGTGCAGGCGAACACCTGCGGGGAGCTCCAGAGCGCGAGCGAAGCGCTTGAAGGCGGTGCTCATGCTGTCGGGGTCGAGCGGCCCGCCGATCCCGTTGTCATTGATGTAGTCGAGCGCCTGCCACCCCGGTCCTGCGACCAACCGACGCTCGTTCTGGGCCCGGCGGTGCTCGTCGAGCAACTTGATGACCGGCAGGCCGATACTGATCGCCCGGGCGCTGGTCGTGGACTTCGGTTCGAGGCACCCGAGACGGGACCCCGCCTCGTCCCGAATCCGATGCAGTCCCCGGGCGAGGACGACGGTGCCGGCGTCGAGATCAACATCGCCCCAGCGGAGGCCGAGGACTTCAGACCGGCGCAAGCCCAGCCGGGCGACGAGGTTCATCGGCACGTGCCAGGTGGTGCCGACCGCCAGCTTGAGCAGCTCCCGCACCTGCTCAGCGTCAAGCGGGACCAGCTCCTTTCGACGCGTGGCGCCGTCCCGTACCTCCAAGGTGCCACCTCGGGCCGCGTTGGTGTCCACAAGGCCACCGGACGCAGCGGTCTTCAGCAACCCGGACATCACCGCCTTGGCCTCCTCGACGCAGCGTCGGCCACGGGTGCGGGCGACGGCGTCCAGCACGATCTGGAGGTGGGCCGGCTTGATCTTGCGCAACTCGACCTGGCCAATCGCCGGGATGACGTCACGTTCGATGATCGACCGGTAACGGGTGAGCGTGTGAGGCCGCACCGCCAGTGCCTTGCGTTCCAGAAACGTCGGCGCGAACTGCTCAACGGTGATCTCGCTAGGGAACGGGTCGCTCGCCTCCTGCAGCGTCCGCAGCCGGGAGCGCATTGCCTCCTCGGCCAGCCGGCGGGTCGGGTGACCGCCAGCCCAGATCTGCCGCCGTTCAGGAACCGGGGGCCCGAGCGCCCCACCGCAATCCCCGCAGGTCCTCACGGCGGTTCTCGCTTCGACCCAATGCCGCCGCCGACACTGCTGGCAACGGCGGGCCGGCCAGCCCCCCTCAACATCAATCACGTACGCCCACCCAGCACCCCGCCGCCGTACGTGCCCCCGCATGCCAGCTCCTCCCGATTCGTTTGCAACCGGACGCTAACAGAAATCGCCCGGTCAGCCCGAGCGGCGCTACTCGATCGGTCAAAGCCCTGGCGTCCCTGCAAGAAAGGGTGCCGACGGACCGAGAGAAGCGAGGGGAGAAGGGTGGCCGAAGCAGGCTTTGCCACCCCCACCTAACTCCACGTCGATCAGGCTGACACCGACGGGTTCAGTCCGGTGTTTGGGCGCCCTCGCCGATCAGCAAGGCCTCGAGGTTGGCGACGGAACGCTCGAGCATGGCGACGGGGACGATCGGCCAGTCCGGGCGCCGGGCTCGTAGCTCGGCGGTGATGGCGGACCAGTCGCAGTAGTTGGTCACGATGGACTCGTCGGGGGCGACGACGTCGATGTGCCAGCCGTAGAGATGGCCGTACGGTTCGGCATCGACGGGCCCCAACGTCCACTCGATCAGTGTGTCGGGCTCGAGCCGGGTGACGACGTTACGGACCGAGTACTTCACGAGGCCTGGGATGTCGTTCAGCGGCGTACGGTCCATGTGCATGTCGAACGTCTGGCCGACCTCGGTGAGCGGACGGGCGTCGGGGGCGGCTTCCAGCATCCCCGATCCGTCGATGCGGACGTGCCCGGCGGGGTCCGCCACGATCCGGAACACGTCAGCGGCGGAGGCGTGGATCCTGCGGCTGGCGGAGACTCGCTGAGCGTGCGTGGCATCGTTGGTCATCGCGCAAGTATTGCGCGCTACCGACAGAAACGCGTTGATTGCACGGCGACGGTGCGGGTCACTGGCCAACGACCTCAGCCGTTCGCCCAAAGAGACATCGCCCAACCCACGGGTCACGAGGCACGGACGTCACCGAGGACCAGCCCCGTCCCACCTGCGGCGGTGAAGCTTCCTTCCAAGGTCCCGCCCCGGAAGTAGCGGAACACCAAAGACGCCCGGTCGGGCTCGCGCCAGTAGTCATACAGCGGGACGATGTGGGGGTGTCCGAGCCGGGCCACAAGGTGGACCTCCGCCTCGAAGCGGCGCACGAACTCGTCGATTGGCCAGTTCAGCCCGGATTACCTTGACCGCGACGTCACGACCGACGGAGGGTTGGGTGCGCGAAACACCAAGGCGAAGGCGCCCGAGCGGAGCTGTCGCCGAGGCGGTAGCTGCGTACTGGCGATCAGTCGGGGCTTCGGGCGGGAGTTGCAGCGAGGGGTCGGACGCTACGATGCGCCGGTCGAGCGCCACCAACTCCGCGCTCGGTTATAAACCCAACTCGTCGGCCAGGCGGGCTCGATGGGTCTGGAACACCCTGAGGGTGCCGGCACCATCATCTGGAACGAACGTCAGTTGCGGGCCCTGCTGGGGGCAGCATGTCGCTCACTACAACGAGCATCGGCCGCATCGCTCGCTCGGGCAACGAGCTCCAGCCTTTGATGTTGTTGCTGCGATTGGTGCGGCCGAGCCGATCCAGCGACGCCCAACCTGCGGCGGCCTCATCAACGAGTACCGCACCGCAGCCTGAACCCCGCAGACAACGGCCAACGCTCCCGCAACCCAGGCCCGGACGCGCCCGGCAATCAGCCAGCCGTCTTTGCGCATGCCGCGCACGTACCGGAAACCCATCACGACAGCTTTCCGGCACGTTCACGCATCACTGCGGCCGATGCCGCACGACCACATCAGGGGTTTCGCTCTGACGCAACGCGGAACCCGGTGACCCAGGCTGTTTACCTGGCTTCCGGCCGGTTTTCGTACGCTGGGACTGCTTGCGTGCCTGACGCATCGCTCGCTCCGTCGCAGTGTCCGACGAAGGCGGCATCGACGAATTCGACGAATTCCGGTTGATAGACGCCCGCAACTCCGCGACAAGCCGTCCTCAGTTCAGCAACCTCAGCCTCAAGCTCAGCAATCCGTTGCTGCTCCGCAGTCACATAACACGGTCTACCACACCGCGCGCGGACCGTGACGGACCCCCACACACCGCGTGATCAAACCTGAATAGTTAGTGCGTCCAGCAGCTCGGGCGCCGTAGTCGAACCGAGAGGAGATGCTGATGTGACCGAGCGACAAGCTGTTGTCGGCCAGCCGGTGTGAGTCCGGTCCGGCGAGACGCCAAGGTCCCTGGTAGCGCGGTCCCCGGCGTCAGTTGAGAAGCTGGCGTCGAAGCGGGACAACGACACCCCATCAAGGGGGTGGCAACTGGGCAGTCCGCAACATGAAGTGAAGTCTGCAGCGTCGTGACAGGACCTGCCTGTGAGGGCGGGACAAGCGAGAGCCGAGCCTTTTAACTATGGGCGAAGGCCATGGAAGACGTTCTTGGTCTTGGAGCGGACGTCGACGAACTCTCCGGCGTAGGGGACGTGGAATGTTCAGAAGGTCGACAACGGAACTGGAGAGATCCTACCCGGTCCCGGGTCTTGTGATCCGGGAAGCATGGCGGTCTATAACCGAAAGAGAAGTGAGCGCTGTACTGCTCGCGTGTCACCCCTTCAAGCACGACGTGAGCGATGACTGCCATCTTGACCTCCGGGTCCCTGGTCCTGCGCGACCGCAGAATCCCCCGCCACTGTCGACGGATCGATGCTGACAACGGCAGCCTACGTCGGATCTGCAGCACGATCTCCCATTCGGTAGTTCTGAATGATCGAGATGCTCGGGCCCTCGGGCGCACGCCATACAATCCACATTGGGGCAGGTCTCACGAGGTCGAGTGGTCAGGTCGTTGAGCCATCTCCGATGGCGTCGAAGATCGCTTGCATCGTGGCCAACGGTTGGTCGGTCATCACGAAATGGCCGGCGTCGGCGACGCTGACCATCGTGACGTTTGGGCACGCTTCGAGTGAGCGGCGCTCCGGATCGGTGAGCCCGATTTCGTCGCGGTCGCCCCGCACGACGACGGCGGCGACGCCGGAGTCACAAAGGCGGGCTGTGAGGGAACCGTGGGTGTCGAGGTGGCCGAAGTATTGGCAGACCAAACGGCGCCACACTCTCATGTCGTTGCTTTTCATCTCGTTGACGAGTTGGTCGTGACGTCCCGCCGGTAGGCGGCCGCGCATCGAAGAGTTGATGATCCGCGGCAGGATCAGCCATGGCAGGCGTCCGATGCCGGGCACCCGCGAGATCCGTTCGATTTGGCGGAGGTCCTTCTCCTCATCCTCACGTGAGAAGCACGGGGAGAGAAGAACCATCGGTCCGGCGAAGGCGCCGGTGGCGGCCATCTCGATGGCGACGTTGGCGAAGTAGCTGTGGCCGACGACTACGGTGCTGGCGAGTTCGGCCGCGAGCTCGCCGGTGATGCGCGCATAGCCCTCCACACTGAGGTCCTTTGGCGCCGGACGGCCCCCGAAGCCGGGTGGCGTCGCCGCCACCACGCGGACTCCTTTCTCGCCGAGGCGCGCGTCAGCCAGCAGATCGTCGTAGAAGGTCGCGGTGCAGAACGCGCCCGGAAGCAGCAGCGCCGAAGCCCGTGCGTCGGTGGGCCCACCCTCGCACAGAACCCACCCATTCCACTCGCGCTCATCCCTCCGCACGGCCGACCCACTCTCGGTCATGACGTCGACCCACAATCAGTTCGAACGAGGCAGCACTCCGAGCTGCGCCATCATCGCCATAGGGTCGGTGTACATCCGCTCTTCGGCGATCAGCCCCTCAGCGTTGACTCGGAAGAAGTGCGCGGCCAGGAGCTCGACCGTTACGCCTGTCGCGGGAACGAGTCCCGTCGGCAGCGGAAGGGCCCCGGTGTGTCGGGCCCGATGGCGTACCTCGGCCGCGACTTCATCACCGTTGTGGACCGCGTGTACCACGGCATCATCGAAATCGGAGAAGGCGGACCCCATCCCCGAGATGAACTGAAACACGGCCTCTCGGCCCGTGATCCGCTCGGGGAGCATGGCGTGCTGGTACACCACGTCTTCGGCGTACATCGCGGCGACCGCTTCGAAGTCACCGGTGTTCCACGCGTCGTTCCACCGGTTAACGACATCAAGGGGTTTCATCGAGCGGCTCCTTCACAGGTATTGTGCAACGGGTAGATCTTCGGCTGACCCTGAAGGCCGACCTGTTGGAGAACGGGGCCGAGAACCTCACCGAACTTGGCGAAGGCCTCTTCGGAATCCCACGTCGACGACGGTGAACCCGGGGTTCGTCTCGAAGCACACGTGGTGCGATCGCGCCGGCTGGGTGGCGAGGTCCGGCCCGGCCGCCAAGACTTGGTCGTACTTCTCGATGGAGTCGGCCGCAAGCTCGAACACCACAACGATCGCCACGGACGACCTCCTCAAGTTCGATTCGTCCCTCGACTCGACCCTACGCCACGACGACGGCGCCCGCCGACGTGGCCATGAGACCGGTCTACTCCCCAGCCCGACGGCCTGCGTTACATCTCCTCTGTTCGGAGGACGTCGAGATTGCGGAACACCGGAAATCCATCGCAGAGCTAGGCGAGCGACGCGGCGAACTCTGACGTCTCGGGCTTGTTGAGTTCTCCATCGCCGCCTCGTGGGACGGGAACTCGACGATCTGGGCGCAGGTGCTCTGGCGGTCGCGGTCACGGGTTTGCTGTCCGCGAGTCGGCGTGCGGCTGCCCTGCGTCTTCGCCATCCAGTCGTCGAGGGACTTGTTGAACTCATCGATGCGCATGGTCTTGAACTCGACTACCTGCACGAACTTCATTGCGTCATCCTCTCTCGGCGACGGCACCCCTTGTGCCCGCCCATTGCATGATCATGATGCTCGGCATTGCGGCAGTCTGCTCCGTCAGGCGCGGCCGGGGCTTCGGATCCACACATAGTCTGCGAAGCGACGCACGCTCAGGCTCACCGTCGGGCTCACCCTCACGGCGTTTCCTTGGCCGCGTCTGCGGGAGAGTCGGGGGTGAGAGAGCCGACCGTTGTCACCCGTGCGTGACAACGGGTGTCGAGCGCCACGCTGGTTGAGCATGAGCGGGCGGTCTGCCGCCGCGGAGGGTGTGCACGGTTTGGTGGGCGCGGTGGCGGC
>JANPEN010000613.1:0-3037 GCA_031422955.1 Acidimicrobiia bacterium | reverse complement strand
TGCTGGTGCGCTACGGTGTGGATCACGGCATCGCCCGCTCCGACGGCGGGGTGTTGCGCAACGCGGTGCTCGCCTACATCGTGGTGGTGATGGTGGCGTACCTGTCCTCGCGGCAGCAGTACGTGTTCGTCAACCGGGCCGGGGAAGGGTTCCTGCGAGCGTTACGGCTGCGGGTGTTCGACCACATCCAGCGTCAGTCCTTGGCCTTTTTCGACCGCAACAAGTCCGGGGTGTTGGTGGCCCGCATGACCGCGGACATCGAATCCATGGCGGAACTGGTGCAATGGGGGCTGTTGCAGTTCGTGTCCGCCATCTTGCTGGTGGCCTTCGTGGTCGGGTTGCTGCTGGTTCTGTCGTGGCAGTTGACCATTGTCGGGCTGGCCGTGACGCCCATCATCCTGGCCGCCTCCCGCAAGTTCCAACGTGACTCCAACGCCGCGTACCTGGAGGTACGGGAGCGGGTGGGTCAGAACTTGTCGGCGTTGCAAGAGGACATCGCCGGGGTTCGGGTGATTCAGGCCTACGCCCGTGAAGGTGAGCAGACCCGCCGGTTTGTGGCGTCGAACCGGGCGCTGTTCCGCTCCCATGTCCACAGCGTGCGGGTGTCCATCTGGTACTTCGGCCTGGTCGAGGCCTGCGGTCTGATCGCCGCCGCGCTGGTGATCGGGTTCGGTGGTTGGCTGGTCAACCGGGGCGATGTCACCGTGGGCACGGTGATAGCGGTGGTGCTGCTGCTGACCCAACTGTTCGAACCGGTGCAGCAACTGTCACAGCTGTACAACTCCGTGCAGGCCTCGGCCGCGTCGCTGAACAAACTGTTCGGTATCCTGGACACCGAGCCGGACATCCTGGACGGTTCGCAGGAACTGCCCGCCACCGGTGATCTGGTGGTGGACAGTGTGGGCTTTCAGTATCCGGCCACCGAGACCATGGTGTTGCAGCAGGTGTCCATCACGGTGGGCGACGGTGAGCGGCTGGCGCTGGTGGGTTCCACCGGTGCCGGCAAGTCCACCCTGGCCAAGCTCATGGCCCGGCTCTATGACCCAACGGTGGGCTCGGTCAGCTTCGGCGGGGTGGATCTGCGTGATGGGACGCTGGCCTCGTTGCGGGAGCGCATTGTGGTGGTGCCCCAGGAGGGGTTCCTATTCGGTGGCACCATCGCGGACAACATCCGCATCGCCCGCTCCGACGCCTCCGATGAGGACATCAGCGACGCGCTGGCGCAGCTCGGCGCCCTTGATCGTTTCGCGGCTTTCGAGAACGGCATCCACACCGAGGTTCGCGAGCGGGGCTCCCGCCTCTCCGCCGGAGAACGCCAACTGGTGTCCCTGGCCCGGGCGGCGCTGGTGGACCCGGCGGTGTTGGTGTTGGACGAAGCCACCAGCAGCCTGGACCCCGGCACCGAAGCCGTGGTCGAAAGGGCCTTGGACCGCCTCATGAGCGGCCGAACCACTGTGGTGGTGGCCCATCGCCTCTCAACGGTTCGCCGGGCTGATCGCATCGCCGTGATCGACGAAGGTCAGTTGGCAGAGCTCGGCACTCATGACCAACTGGTGGCCCGCGGCGGCCGCTACGCCGCGCTGACCGACGCCTGGGACCGTTCCCAAGTGCCGGGCTGAGGCCGGAGCCAACGCGTCAAAATCCGCTCCACTACGACTTGGAGTTCGACCACCATGTCGACTAACGGAGTGGCCCAATCCGAGTGAGCGGCCGTAAACTGCAGGCTCATGAGATCGGACCGGTGAGCGGCTGTAGCCGCGCTTGCAGTGCTCACGCTGGCCTTTCTGGCCGGTGGTGCATTGCTCGGAGAGGTCTTTGGTTCGTCTGGCGACTCAGACCAGACCTTCATCGACCACTACGCTTCGTCACAGAATCGCGGCCTCGACATCGCGGGGTCGGCGCTTTTAATCGTCTCGGGCGGGGCCTTCCTCGTGTTCGTGGCGGCAATGCGGCGCCTGCTGAAGCCCGTTGATTCGCTTACCGCCGATCTGTTCTCACTGTCCGGCGCCGTGGTGGCGATACTCCTGATGGTGGCCGGAACGCTATTCCTGACCACGCCGTTCTCGATCAGCTTTGGCGGGGCGTACGACGACAAGGGACAGTTCGGCGGTGGCCACGCCGCTGTCCTGCCCCAGGCGGGGACATTCATGGTCGCTTTCGCCGCGATGCCCTTGGCCGCATTCGTGGTCGTTCTTTTGAACCTGGCGAACCGCCGGGTCGCTCTGTTCCCCCGGTGGCATACGGTGCTCGCGTGGGCGTGCGCGACGCTACTGCTGCTGTCGCTCACGGGCGGGGCGCTGGTCGCGCTGCCCACGTGGTCAGCGGCCACGGCGGTGGCGCTCTGGCGCGGCCGGCGGCTCACGGCAGCGACAGAAGAAACCGTCGCCGCGCCCGGCTCCGGCTAGTGACGTATCGCGCCTACCGGCGGTGGTAGCGGAGGTGGGACCGCCACTGGAAGTCGTCCCGGGTCCCGGTCACCCACCAACTCCTCGGCGACGCCGACCCCCTCATGCCATCAGCAACCATCGCCACGACCGATGCCACCGGGAAGCGAAGGTCTCGCACGCACGGCCCGATGTGTTCGTGTTGTGCCTTCTTGGTCCCGCGCGGGTCTGTGGTGCGTGCAGGAGGTGTTGCGCGAGCAGGGCGTGGTGACGGCGACGAGGGCAGCCCTGGTGTTGTCGCCGACGCAGGTATTGATCGCTCGTTTCCAGCGTTATCTGTGCTCGGAGCGGGGTCTGTTCGCTGGCACGGTGCGCGGCTATGTGCGTCATGCCGATCGGTTCGTGGCCGGTCTTGGTCCGGCGGGGGTTGAGCTTGGCGACGCGACAGCCGCAGTGCTGACAGCAGCGGTGTTACGTGAGGCGGTTGGGGTGTCGGTGAGCGCGGCGCAGAACTTTGTGGCTGGGCTGCGGGCGTTCCTGCACCTCGATGAACCCAGGCTAGTTCACGCCGACTCTGGCGTTTGGCAGCGGGAACTCGGCGAGGATCCGGAACAGCGTGGTTGCCGAGATGGTTAGCACCGCGGATCGGGTGA
>JANPEN010000612.1:0-5009 GCA_031422955.1 Acidimicrobiia bacterium | reverse complement strand
CGCGGCCGCCACCCCGAATGGGACCACCCTGCGTGAATTCCTGCCGTGTTATCAGGGCGGCGGCGACCACCGGACCCCCGGCCGGGCCCTGCTCTGGGCCGAACGGGACCCCTGGCCACAGTTAGGCCCAATTCCCTGAAGTTAGGGCTCGAACCGGCAGACGGTCGGTGCTGTGACGCCCACTTCGCCGCTCCGAATTACGTTGATGACACTCTAACTTAATGGCATTGGGGCTAGGGGAGGAACGGAGCGGGAGGTCTCGGCTTTCGGGGCGTGCGGGTTGCGGGTTGGGTTTCGCTGTCATAGGGGTCAGTGATACTTGGCCTGCCGGTCGCAATCCCGGGGTGGGTTTGCGACCGGCGGCGTGCTTGGGATCTGCGCCAGGTTTAAGGTCCCGCGGCGAACGTCTTGGTAAAAGGCGGTCATGTAATGCACGGTCGAGGTAGCGACCCACAACGTGAACAAGGTCCCATTTACGGCGAACAGCGGCGCCAGATGGTGCAGGAATGCAGCGAGCTGCTGGGGCACATTGATGCTGTCGACGAGCAAATGGCGGCGCTCGCGGCCCAGCGAAGGGAGTTCGTAGGCCAATTCCAGCAGCGCCGAGCTCGGCTGCTGCCTCGAATCCGGCGCCGTAGGGGACGCCAGCCCGGACGCGATGGTTTGGTGCGATTGCCACCGGTTCGGGCTCACGCAATCGCCCTGTGGGGACGTCGGCTCCGGTCGACCTGCGTCGAGCTGCTCCGTCGGGTTGGGACCCTGTCGCTACCCGAGCTGCATGTGCTACTGCACCATCACGGATTTCGAGTCGACAGTGCACACGAGGTCAAAGCGCTATCGGATGCGTTGGCCTACGAATGCGAACAAGGCCGAGTGGTGCGGATCTCTCGAGGCTCCTATGGCCCCGCCGGGGCGACGCCGCCCCACGACGACCCGCCCAGCGCGAACGGATCGGGCCCCGTTGACCCACCTTCCGACCTCGGCGGTGGGGCGGGAGGTGGAGATCTCCCAGCCCGAACTCGAATTCAACACCCACACGGGGTCATCCAGCCCAGGGACGAGCTGACCTGCGGCCTTCGGATTGATCACCTGCCGGCGGCCATCATCCCCAACGGTGGCTGGAGCGGGCTTGCTCCTCACGAGCGATCGGGCAAAATGTCGCCCCGACAAGCTGAGCCAGGTCGGTAGGGGAAAGCTCGATCTCGAGACCTCGGCGGCCCCCGCTCACAAAGATGGTTGGGTACTCGCAGGCCGAGAAGTCGATGAACACGGCCAGGAGTCGTTTTTGGCCCAATGGACTTATCCCACCCACCACGTAGCCGGTGACCCGCTCGGCCAGGACGGCATCGGCCATGGCCATCTGCTTGGCGCCCGCCACCGCGGCGAGGGCCTTCAGGTCGAGCTGCGCAGCCACGGATACGACCGCGCACACGGGCGGACTGCCCGCCTCGCCAACGGCGATGAGGGTCTTGAAGGTTCGGCGAGGGTCCAAGCCCAGGGCCTCGACCGCCCCATTCCCGAACCCTCGCTCGCGTCGGTCATGGGTGTAGGTGTGCAGGCGATGGTTCACCTCGGCACGTTGGGCAGTCGCGGTGGCAGGGGTTGCCTTGCTGGCCATCGGCATTGACGCTATCGCCCGCGGCTACAGGCACGGGCCCGTCGCTGGTCATGGTCACTCCCAGGCGATCTCGAAACCGGCCTCATCGATCGCTGAATCCAACTGGCTGTGGTCGATTGCTGACCCAGTTACCACGACCAGCTTGGTGTCGAGATCGACGTGGCTGGCAACAACGCCAGCCACCTTGGCGAGCTCCTCGCCGACTGCGGTCACACAATGGCCACAGGTCATGGCCGGAACTGCGAAGGTGATCGTTTCCATCAGGATGCTCCGTTCGGCTTGCAGGTGCTGGGACCGTAGCGTCGATTCGACGTCGATTCGACGCTACGGTCTCACGAGGCGTCAGCGGGGTGGGTGGGGGCTGGTCGGGCGCGACCCGCCGACGGCGGCCAGCGCTAAAAGCTCGTCTGCCCGCCGGCAGAGCTCATCCTCCGACGCTGCCTCAGCCCAAAGCGCCGCTTCACCCACCGCAAAGGCGCACAGCATCGGCACACCGGCCAAGCAGGAAACGTCGAACCACAGAGCGAAGGGGTGGCCCTGGCCGCTCGATAACGAGTCAGCCAACCAGAACGCTGGATGTGGAGCCCAGAAGGCCGTGTCGAATCGGAAGCTGACTTTGGCTACCGGTCCTGCCCCCAGCCTTCCCAGTGCTACCCGGACGGGCTCGGGTAAGGGTGGATCAAACCGCAGCCGTTCGCTGCGCAGCACCCCGATGGGCACCGTCACCACCACCGCCGCGGCTCTTACGGTCCTCATGAGGGGCGGCGGCTGGGAGCCCGGGTCGAGACCGGGCTCCGGGCTGGACTCGAACGTCACCCGCCAACCCGCTGGGTCGCTATCGGCGGCGGCTACGGCGGCGACGAGGGTGGCCCGGCGGCTAAGGCGTACATCGAGATCGGACGCAAAGCGTTGCAGCAACGGCTCCCATGGCTGACTCACCAAAATGTCCTGGCCAGCCAGCTCGAACGGCTCAGCCCCGTAGCGCAGCGACAGCTCACTCGATGGCGCCGCATAGACGCTTTCCGCCTCGATCTTCACCCAGGTGCGCAGCAGGGCAACGTCCGTTGTGGTGAGCCCGTAGTCGGGGTCCTGTTCTAACCGCTCAAGGAGGGCGTAGGCAGTTTCGGCGTAGGAAGGGTCCGAGGATGCGGAGTCGGGCTGCCCTTGGCGGGAGAGGTGCGCCGCCTCGGCCAGCCGGCGCCGCAGCTCCTCATGGGCGCGCCGCGCCCTGTCGGCGTCGACGGGCCCATGACCGACCACGAAATGGCCAGCCGCATCCCAGGTGCTGACCTGGCCGCTGGCTCCCAGGGCGGCGAGGGGATTGCCGTGCTGGCCGTGCAGCCAGGCGGCACCGATATGGACGGGTACGCCCAGACTCCAATCGGTGCCAGCCCGACCGCCGAGGTAGGCCTTGGCCTCGAAAGCCATCACCGATCGCCCCCCATCGTGCAAGCGGCGGGCGGCGGCAAGACCCGCAACCCCGGCACCGATCACCACCACGGCGTCGGTCGGACCGTCCTGCGGTCCGATTCGCTCCAGCAACGCCCTCGCCGCCGCTTCACCGCTGAGATAGGCGCCGTGCAGTGTGCCGGGATAGCGGCGGGACCCGGCCTCACCGGCCAGGTACAACCCGGGTGCGACCTCGCCTTGCAGCGCATCACGATCCGCGGGGGTGGCTCCCCTGCGAAGGTAGGCATAGGCCCCATCGAAGTCAGGGTCGCTTACCCACCGACTGGACACGGCCCGCCGCGCCGCCCAGGGGTCGGTGTGACGCACCATCACTGCGGCCCGGTGACCGCCCGCATTGGCATACTCAATGGTACGCCAGCCGCGGGCAAGGTAGTAGGCCTCCTGGCCGGCGGTGAACAGATGGACTCGATCCACCCCCATGGTTCGGGCCTGGTCCAACAGATGATCGACGAGTGCACCTGCGATGCCGTGGGAGCGATGCTGGGGCAGGACGAACAGGCTGACCAGCCACGGGGACACTGACTCGAAGCCGGGCAGATCGTCGGTGAGGGCCAAGGAAACCGAACCGGCCACATCCTCGACGCGGCGTTGGTCACTGACAAACGCGACCCAGGTGGTGGGGATGGTCCCTGGAACCGACATGGCGGCGAACTCGGCCTCGGCCGCGGCGCTATCCCAGCCCTCATAAAGGTGGCTCCACTCCCGGGCATGCCATCCGGCCAACAGCGGCCCGAGCCACGAGACGTGGGCCAGTTCAACGATCTGCAGGTCGGCCTCGGTCATGAGCGGAAACGGTAGTTGCCCTGTCCCCTGATGGCTCGAAGACCGCCAGGGTCCCGCTCCCACCGAACCACCCCACGTTTGCGTTCGGCCGGGAGCAGCGACGAGCATCGGCCCCTCGCTCGTTCGCCCAGGGAGGCCGTCGGTGGATCGCTACGCATTGCGTTTCGAGGTTGAGGAGTTTCTCTTCGCCGAGGCCGACCTGCTCGACCGCTGGGAGCTCACGGCCTGGCTGGAGCTTTTCGCCCCAGAATGCGAATACTCCATTCCGGCCACCGACCTGCCCGACGGTGACCCGAAGCGACACACGTTCTTGGTTCACGACGACCGTTTCCTGCTGACCCAGCGGGTGCAGCAACTGCTCACCCGCACCGCCCACGCCGAATGGCCCCATTCCCGAACCCGGCGCCTGATCGCCAACGTGGCCGCCAGCGAGGCCGACAACGTCATCGAGGTCAGGGCCAACTTCGCCGTCTACCGAATGCGCTATGACCTGGTGGATACCTACATCGGGCAATACCGTCATCTGCTCGCACGAGACGAGGCAGGCAACTTTGTTTTCCGACGGCGCCGCGCCGTGCTGGATCTGGAGTCCCTACGCCCCCACGGCAAGGTCAGCATCATCCTGTGATCTAGGGTCCAGCCACCGGAGAAGTGGGGACACGCTGAAGCGGATGTACCGCAAGGCCTGCTACGCCCGCATTTACGACGGACCCGACGAGGTGCGCCGCATGGTCGTGGCCCGCCGCTTGTCCCGCAAACCGGCCGCGGCGCCGCGGGCGGTCGATTAACCCGAACCCCGGGGTCCGGGGGCTTAGGCGCCTTGGACGAGAACGGTGTTGCTGTGGGCGGCGCGGTGGCGGATGGCTTTAACCGGGGCGTAGTCGGCGTCGTCGAGGAAGGCATGGGCGGCGGCGGTATCGGGGAACTGCAACACCACCACCCGGTTGGGCGACCAGTCTCCCTCGATCACCTCGTGGGCACCGCCGCGCACCAGGTAGGTACCCCCGTGGCGGGCGACCAGAGGTGGGACCTGCCCGACGTAGGTTTGGTAGGCGTCGGGGTCGGTGACCTCGATGTCGACGATCAGATAGGCCGCCATGGCGTGCTCCTGTGTGAGTCGGCCACCCGCAATACCGGG
>JANPEN010000611.1:0-4595 GCA_031422955.1 Acidimicrobiia bacterium | reverse complement strand
GGTGTCCGCCTTGCGCAGGTAGGCCAGGATGTCGGTGACCGCCTTGCGGATGGTCTGGGGGTCGATGCCGTGTTCCTCGTTGTAGGCCATCTGCATCTTGCGCCGCCGCTGGGTGAGATCGATGGTGCGCCGCATCGAGGCGGTGATCTGGTCGGCGTACATGATGACCCGGCCATCGATGTTGCGGGCGGCACGGCCCACCGTTTGTACCAGCGCCGTCTCACTGCGCAGGAACCCCTCCTTGTCGGCGTCGAGGATGGCCACCAGGGTCACCTCGGGCAGATCCAAACCCTCTCGCAGCAGGTTGATACCGACCAGTACGTCAAAGTCACCCAGCCGCAGACCGCGCAGGATCTCAATGCGCTCGATGGTGTCGATGTTGGAATGCAGGTAGCGCACCCGCACGCCGAGCTCGATCAGGTAGTCGCTGAGATCCTCGGCCATTTTCTTGGTCAGGGTGGTGACCAGCACGCGGTTGCCGGCCGCCGTCTCCAGGTTGATCTGCTCGATCAGATCGTCGATCTGGCCTTTGGTCGGCTTGACCATGATCTCGGGGTCGATAAGGCCGGTGGGCCGCACGATCTGCTCGGCCACCTGGTCTGACTTTCGCAGCTCGTAGGCCGCCGGGGTGGCGGACATGAAGATGCACTGGTTGACCTTGGCCTCCCACTCCTCGAAGCGCAGCGGCCGATTGTCTGCCGCTGAAGGCAGGCGGAAGCCGTGGTCGATCAGCGTCGACTTGCGGGACTGGTCCCCCGCGTACTGGCCGTGGATCTGGGGCACGGACTGGTGGGATTCGTCCAGCACCATCAGGAAATCCTTCGGGAAGAAATCCAACAAGGTGTGGGGCGCCACCCCCGGGGCCCGCCCATCGATTGGACCGGAGTAGTTCTCGATCCCCGAACAGAAGCCAACCTCGGCCATCATCTCCAGGTCGTACTGGGTGCGCATGCGCAACCGCTGGGCTTCGAGCAGCTTGCCTTCAGCTTCGAAGGTGGCCAGCCGCTCCTGCAGCTCGTGCTCGATGCGAGTGATGGCCCGCTCCATGCGTTCCGAGCCGGTGACGTAGTGGGTGGCGGGGAAGATGGCGATCTCGGTCTGGGTGCTGAGCCGTTCGCCGGTGAGGGGATCAACGATAGAGATCTCCTCCACCTCGTCTCCGAACATGGAGATACGAATGACGGATTCCTCGTAGGCGGCGTGCACCTCCAGCGTGTCTCCCCGCACCCGGAACTTGCCCCGCACCAGGCTCATGTCGTTGCGCTCGTACTGCATGTCGACCAGCTTGCGCAGCAGGTGACGCTGGTCGTAGCTCTGGCCGACCTGCACGATGAGCAGGTTCTCCCGATATTCCTCAGGCGAACCGAGGCCGTAGATGGCGGACACCGAGGCCACCACGATGGTGTCTCGCCGGGTCAGCAACGCCTCAGTGGTGGAATGACGAAGACGATCGATCTCGTCGTTCACAGTGGAGTCCTTCTCGATATAGGTATCGGAGGACGGCATGTAGGCTTCAGGCTGGTAATAGTCGTAATAGCTGACGAAATACTCGACCCGGTTATGAGGGAAGAACTCTTTGAACTCGTTGGCCAGCTGGGCGGCCAGGCTCTTGTTGGGGGCCAACACCAGGGTCGGCTTCTGCACCGCCTCGATGGTCCAGGCAATGGTGGCGCTTTTCCCCGAGCCGGTAATACCCAAAAGAGTCTGGAACCGATCACCCCGCTGCAGGCCGGCGGTGAGGGTGGCAATGGCCGTGGGCTGATCGCCGGCGGGCTGAAAATCGGAATGGACGACGAAGTCCGGCATGGCACCCATGCTACGCAGGGGGTGTGACAGCGAAGCGGGGGAGCGCCCGCCGGCGCCGAACGGTCGCTCAGGAGCGAACCTTGGGGGGCGGGGGGACCGCCACCTCCAGACAGGCCTGCATCCAGTCCCAGCACCGCTCGACCTCGGCATCGAGCTGGCTGACGGTACCGGCGTTGTCCACCACCAAACCGGCGATGTCGAGCCGTTCCTGGCGGTTGGCCTGCTTGGCGATGCGGGCCCTGGCATCGGCCTCGCTGAAGCCTCTTCCCTCGATGAGCCGCCCGATGGCGATCTCGGGATCCACGTCGACCACGATGATCCCCGAGTACTGCGGCCGGCCCTGCAGGGTTTCCACCAGCAGGGGAATGTCCTGGATGACGACCCGATCAGCGGCGGCGATGGTCTGACGGGTGGTTTCGTCACGCACCGCAGGGTGCACGATCTTGTTCAGCGCCTGGAGCGCCTCGGGGTCGCTGAACACCAGCGCGGCCACCGCCGGGCGGATTAAGGCGCCCTGCGCATCGACGATGGAAGGACCGAAGCGTTCCACCATCTTGGCCAGCACCGGCGCCCCCGGCTGCTGGAGCTGATGCACGATCAGGTCGGAGTCCACGATGACCGCTCCCCTCCCCGCCAAACGGGCCGCCACCGAGGACTTCCCGGACCCGATCCCCCCCGTCAAAGCGAACAGTTTCACGGCAACACCACCACCATTTCCGATTCGAGGCGGGCCGAGTGATCAACCGGCCGGGTCACACAGAACAAGGACTGCCCGATGGGCGGGGCCACCCGACGTTCCAAGGCCCGCAGAGCCGGCACCACCGCCCTGTCGTAGGTCAGGGCCGGCCCTCGGGCCGTCGGGGCCCGCCCAAGCACCCTGGCCACCGTGAGCCAGGCCAGTGCGCCCACCGAGTTCACGTAGTGCAGCACCTCGGGCTCCAGCTCGGCGGCGGACAGGACCCGGCGCAGCGAGGCCCGGCTGTAGCGGCGATGGTGGCCGACTTGGGCGTCGAAGTTGGAGTACAACGCCCCCAGAGCGGGCACGAAAAGGATCACCCGGCCCCCCGGTTCGAGACTGTTCCGGAGCCGACGCAGGGCGGCGACATCGTCCTCGATGTGCTCGTGGACATTGACCAGCACATAGGTGTCCGCCGGATGGCGACCCACGATGTCTTCCACCCCACCCAGTTCGATGGTGACGTCGTCCCGACCGGCGAAACGTTCCCGCAGCCGTTGCACCCCCCTGGCCGACGGGTCGGTGGCCAGCAACGGACCTCCCCGGGCCAGACGTTCGCTGATGGTCCCCTGACCAGCGCCGATCTCCACCACCTTGGCACCCCGCCACGGCTCGATGAGCTCGCCGATCCAGTCGGCGTAGTTGTGGGCGTCGGACAACGAATGCAGCACCTCCGTCATCTCCGCGTCGGCTTCCTCGAAGGGCAACGGCGCCGGGGTGGGCACCACGCGGGCCGACAAATAGGCGCCGGGCTTGGAGTAACGAGCGATGCAGTACATGGCCCGCACCCCGTCCCGCCAGCCGATCTTCTTACCCTCCGCGTACGTACGACCGCTGTAGGACACCCCGACCTCATAGACCCGCCACCCCCCGGCGGCGATCTTGGCGGTGATCTCCGGCTCGAACCCGAAACGGTCCTCCTGGATGTCGATGGACTGGATCACCTCCCGGCGAAAGACCTTGTAGCAAGTCTCCATGTCCGAAAGGTTCAGGTTGGTGGCCACATTGGAGGCGGTGGTGAGCAGCCGGTTACCCACCGAATGCCAGTAGTACAGGACCCGATGGGCGCCGCCGGCCAAGAAGCGCGAACCGAACACCACATCGGCCCGGTTATCGAGCAGGGGGGCCAGTAGCACGAGGTACTCGGCCGGGTCGTATTCCAGGTCGGCGTCCTGCACCACCACATAGTCCGAGGTGGCCAGGGCGAAACCGCGGCGCAGGGCCGCTCCCTTGCCCTGATTGAACGGTTGCATGACCACCCGCACCCGAGGGTCACGGATCTCGTTCAACAACGCCCGGGTACCGTCGGTCGAGCCGTCGTCCACGACGATGACCTCGCGGGTGGCCGGCTGGGCCAACACCCTGGCCAGCACCGCTTCGATCGCGGCAGCTTCGTTGTAGGCGGGCATGACCACGCTCAAGCAGGGTTCCACGGCCTGTCAATGTAGGCCAGCGGGACACCGGCGGCGGCGGTGGGGCCCGCCGACCGCTGCCTGAGGGGGCGCTAACGTGCCCCGCTCTGGCTTGGAACGACCCGATATCCCGACTGGCGAGCCGCCTCGAGGCCGCCATCGCCGCGCTGTTCACCCTGTGGGTGATCTGGCCGTTGGTCGCCCCAGGGGGCTGGGTGACCGCCTTCGACACGGTGGCCTACTCAGGCCCGAATCTGCAGATCACCTCCGAAGCAGTCCGCCAGGGACGACTGGCCCAATGGAACGACGCCATCTACGGCGGCATCGGCCACGTAGCCAACATGCACAGCGCCGCCCTTTACCCCCTCAAGTGGCCGTTCGCCTGGATGGAGGTGCACCAGGCCTGGGTTTACCTGGTGGCGGCGCATGTGGTCCTGCTCGGCGCAGGAATGTTCTGGTTGGTCCGCCGCCGTCTGGGCCTGCTGGCACCGGACGCCGCCTTGGCCACGGTGATCACGGTGGGCTCGGGGGCGGTCATGATCCGGATGCTGTTCTTCGAACAGATCCTGGTGCTGGCCTGGGCGCCGTGGCTGCTCGGCACCATTGATGCGGTCATCCGAGCCGACGGGGTCCACCGCGGG
>JANPEN010000610.1:0-20954 GCA_031422955.1 Acidimicrobiia bacterium | reverse complement strand
CGAAACCCGGGCCGACGCCCATGCTTGCCGGTCAATCAGCTTCGCTGATCGTGCTTGCCGGTCAATCAGCTTCGCTGATCGAGCGCCACGTAGTCCCGCACGGGATCCCCGGTGTAAACCTGGCGGGGGCGGGAGATACGTTGGCCCTGGGCCAACATCTCGTCCCAGTGGGCCAGCCAGCCGGTGATACGGGGGATACCGAACAGTACGGTGAACATCTCGATGGGGAAGCCCATGGCCTGATAGATGAGGCCCGAGTAGAAGTCCACGTTTGGGTAGAGCTTGCGGCTGATGAAGTACTCATCCGACAACGCCACCTCCTCGAGCTTGAGGGCGATGTCGAGCAGCGGGTTCTTACCGGTGATTTCGAAGACCTTGTAGGCCGTCTCCTTTACGATGGTGGCCCGGGGGTCGTAGTTCTTGTACACCCGGTGCCCGAAGCCGAAGATGCGGAACTCCCCGCTCTTGGCCCGCGCCACCGCTTCGTCGACCCGGTCGTAGCTGCCGATCTCGGTGAGCATGCGGATGACCTGCTCGTTGGCCCCACCGTGGCGCGGACCGTAGAGCCCAGCCGCCGCACCGGCAGTAGCCGAGTACGGGTCAGCGTGAGAGGAGCCAATGACCCGCATGGCGGTGGTGCCACAATTCTGCTCATGATCGGCGTGGAGCATGAACAACACGTCCATGGCCCGCGCCAGGGTGGGATCGACCTCGAAATCGTTGCCGATGCGCCACATCATGTTCAAGAAGTTGGTGGGGAAGTCGAGCCCGTTATCGGGGTAGACGAAGGGCAGGCCCTGGCTGAAGCGGTAGCAGCAGGCGGCGATGGTGGGTGCCTTGGCCACCAGGCGCACGATCTGCTTCATCCGGTTGGCCTGGTCCTCCACTGCCTTGGCTTCGGGGTACAAGGTGGACAACGCCCCCAAGGTGGACACGAACATGCCCATGGGGTGGGCGTCGTAGTGGAAGCCCTCCATGAACCGCTTGCGCAGCTGCTCGTGGATGAACGTGTGATGGGTGATGTCGAACTTCCACGCCTCGTACTGGGAGGGCGTGGGCAACTCGCCGTGCAGTAGCAGGTAGGCGACCTCGAGATAGGTCGATTTGGCTGCTAGCTGCTCAATGGGATAACCGCGATAGCGCAGAATCCCGTTGTCGCCGTCCAGCTCTGTGATGGAACTGGAGGTCGAGGCGGTGGCCCCGAAGCTCGGATCGAAAAACCAGACTCCTGGGAGCAGTTTGCCCCACTCGGCGGCATCCACGCCGCCGTTGACGATGGGGATCTCCTTGGAGGTCCCGGTGCGATTGTCGGTGATGGTGATGCTGTCGGCCACCCGTGCTCCCTCAAGCCCTGCGTTAGAGAAGACGAGGGTGGACTCGACGCTGAGTCCGACCCGCCGAGCAACCTAGCTCGCTGACTCGGTTTTTCGGAAGGTAGCCCCGCCGGCTTGACCCCGGCGGGTCAGAAGCGGGCGCTCGGGGGGCCTCAGAGCGGGGTGTTGTCGTGGCGGCGAGCGACCAGGTGCTCGCGCTTGGTGTCCAGCAGATCCAGGGCGTGGCAGAGGGCAGCCCTGGTCTCGCTCGGGTCGATGACGGCGTCCACGGTGCCACGGGCTGCGGCGATATAGGGGTTGAGCAGGCGATGCTCGTAGTCCTCGACGAAGGCGTGGCGTTCCTCGGCGTCGGCCCTGCGCAACAGGATCTCCGCCGCTTGGGGGCCTCCCATCACCGCGATCTGGGCCGAAGGCCAGGCCAGCATCAAGTCGTTGCCCATGAACCGAGAGTCCATCACGATGTAGGCCCCGCCGTAGGACTTGCGCAGCGTCACCGCCAGGCGGGGCACGGTGGCCCTGGCGTAAGCGAAGGCCAGCTGGGCGCCGTGGCGGATCATGCCCCGCCACTCCAGGTCCTTGCCGGGATAGAAGCCAGGGGTGTCGACCAAGGTGATGAGGGCCAGGTTGAAGGCGTCGCAGAAGGCGACGAAGCGGGCCCCCTTCTGCGAGGCGGGGATGTCCAGAGTGCCGGCCATGGCCTGGGGCTGGTTCGCCACGATGCCCACCGGGCGACCGTCCAGGCGGGCCAGGGCGGTAACCAGGTTGGGGGCCCAACCGCCCCGCAGCTCGAACAGCTCGCCGTCGTCCACGATGGCGCCAGCCACCTGGCGCACGTCGTAGCTACCGGTCGCCCCGGCCGGCAGATAGGAACCCGCCTCGGGGGTCGGCCGGTCGGCGGGGTCCTGGGTGGCCATGCGGGCGGGTAGCCCGTCGCAATGGTCGGGTAGATAGCCCAGCAGCACCGACAACAATTCGAGGGCGGCTTGGCGATCCGCCACCACGTCGATGGTGGTGCCGGCCAAGCGGGCGTGGGCCCAGGCCCCCCCCAGCTCCTGGGGAGAGACCTCTTCGCCGGTGAAGGCCCGCACCATGTTGGGTCCGCTCACATAGGCGTAGGTGCGTTCGGTCATGACCACATGGTCGGCCAGTCCCAACAGCAGGGCCGGCCCGCTGATGGCGGGGCCGTCAACGGCAACGAGCACGGGCACTACCCCCGAGCACGCCACCACCGCTTTGGCTGCGGTCCCCCAGCCGTGCAGGGCGGCCAGACCCTCCCCGACATCAGCTCCAGAGGAGGCCAGGACCAGCACCAGGGGCAAGCGAATCCGCCGGGCCATCTCGGCGGCGGCCTCGATGCGGATGCCGTCGCTCGAGCCCAAGGCGCCCATGTGGCGGTCCAGCTCCGATTCGACCAAGACCACCCGCCGGCCACCGATATCGCTGACCCTGGCCCTGGTGGTGCCGCCCATCCCGGTGCGGAAGGGCAACTCCGTCAGTAGGGCCATATTGCTAACCGACCGCTTCGGATGTTCATCGGTTACCTCCGTCGGCGCGATCCGACCGGGGTCGGCGACGGTGGAGGGGCTCAGCTGGCCTCGAGGGTGGGATAAATACCGATCTGGAGGGACGATTCGGCCCGCACTGAGTCGCCGATGACCTCGTGCACCGCCCGTGCCGCGGCGGAGGGCAAGCCCCGCCGCCGACGGACCAGGCCCACGGAACGTCGGCGCATGCCCACCACCGGGATGCGCTTCCAGCGGCCGGCGCTCAACAGCCAATCGGGGGCGGCGCTGGCGGGCACGATGGCGGCACCAAAGCCTTGGAAGGCCAGCGAGGCGACCAGGCGTAGCCCGTCTACCTCGGCCTTGGCCTTGAGGGTGACCCCGGCTTCCGCCGCCGCGGCATCGAGCTCGGAGCGGAACACGGTGCCCCTAGCGGCCAACAACAGCTCGTGGTTGGCCAGCTCGGCCAGGGTCAGTTGGCTGGCCAGGGCCAGCGGATGCTCAGCGGGGGCGATGACCACTCGGTCCTCATCGAAGAGGGGCTGCTCGAGCACGTCGGGGTCCTGGGTGGGAAGGTTGACCACGGCTAGGTCGATCTCGCCTCGGCCCAGTTGGGGCAACAGCATCGAGGTGGTGGCGTCGACCACCACCAGTTTGACCCGAGGATGCTCCTTGGAGAGCCGATCGAAGAGAATGGGCACCAGCCAGCGGGCGGTGGTCCCGATCACCCCGACCCTGGCTGATCCGGTTACCTCGTCGTGCATGGAGGCGACATCGGAGGTGAGGGAGTCGAGCTCAGCCCGGATGCGTCGAGCCCGATCGACCACCACCCTGCCTTCCTCGGTGACCACGCTGTTGGCCCGATCCACGAGCGTGACTCCCAGCTCACGTTCCAGCCGGGCAACGTGGGTGGACACGTTGGATTGCACCGTGTGCAGCGATCGCGCTGCGGCGGAGAACGTGCCGTGATCGGCGACGGCGAGCAGGGCGAAGAGTTGGCGGAGATCCATCGCCACCAATGATGACACATATCAGCGACAACTGTTTGACAGATATTGTGCATTGCGGCACAATGTGTCTCACAACAGCCGAGCGCATGTTCCGGTCCCCCACTGGAAGCGCTCGGCGGGGCACAGCATCATACCCCCCCTTTGGTGCTGGTAGCCGAGAAGCGCCTGGTCCTCCCCCCCTTTGGACCAGGCGCTTCGTCTTTTTCGGCGCAACCTGGCGGCTGTTTCGCGTCTCTAGGCGAAGGGGCTGGGGTTGCTGCTTGTCCCGTCGGCAAGAACGGCGATGACGATGAGGGCAGCAAAGAGCAGGAACAGGGTCAGGGCGATGGCGCTGCAGATGATCCCGGCCAGTGCCAGCCCCGCGCCGCTCTTGGTGCCGTTGGAGGCGGCAATCCGCTTACGCGCCACGATGCCCAGGGGTAGACCGATGGCGCCCAGCCAACCGAAGTAACAACACAAGGTGCCGGCGAGGGCGACGATCCCGAGCACCAGCGAGGCAATGGCCATCCCCTCTGTGGGCGGAGATTGGGGCCAGGCGCCAGGAGGCAGCGCGGGGCCAGGCGCCCCATAGGGTCCGCTCGGCGCAGCAAATTGGCCGGGACCGCCGTAGCCGTAACCAGGGGCGCCGTAGCCAGGGGCGCCGTAACCGGGGGCGCCGTAACCGGGAGCAGCGGGACCGGGAGCGCCGTAGCCAGGGCTGCTAGACCCGGGGAGCGGGCTGTACCCCGGTGGGGGCGCGTCGACGGCGGGGGCGGAAGGGTCCTGGGACCACTGGGTGGGGGGTTCGCTCGCAGGGGGTCCCGCCCAGGCGGGCGGCACGGCAGGCTGGGGGCCGCTGGGCGGTGGAGCGGCGTCGTCAGGGGGAGGAGTGTCGACCACCGGTTCACTCTACGGGAGGATCTGAACGCTCGGGCGCCGAGCTTTCCGTGCGCGAGTTGCGGTGGCGCAGGACCCGCAGGGAAGCGACGGCCACAGCTACCAGGACCAGACCGAGCCCAGCCGCGGCGGGTGTCGGCGCGGTCGGCCACCCACCGCTCAGCCCCAGCACCGCGGCGGCCATCAGCCAAACATTTCGTACTACATCCACCCAGGACAGTGGCCGGCTCGATCCCCACGTGCCAAAGCACTGGCAGGGCGCATCGACCCCAGCTCGCAGACGTCCGACCAAGAACACGCTGAACGCGCTGAGCAGGGACAGGGCTACCGCGGCGGAACCGGCTGGGGTCACCACCAGCCCCAGGGCCAGGGCCAATTCCAACGCGGGTAGCACCCTGGCCGCGGTCCACGGTCGGGGCAGGCCGAGGGCCCGCAAGGACCGAGCGGTGGCTGGCGGGTCGCGCCATTTGGCCACGGCCGCAACGACAAAGAGCCCGGCTAGAAATAACGAGGCCAGATACGGCAGCCCGGTCAGTGCGCTCATCGGGCCTCGCCCAATCCGAAGACCTGGCCCGCTCGGGTCCCCACCACGATGTGGCCGCCGAACACCGCGGGGGTGGACTCGATGCATCCACCCAAGGTGACGCTCCACAGGGGGCGGGGCGGGCTCAAGGTATCGGCCACGTCGTAGCCGTGCAGCACGCCGGCACAGTCGCCTTGGATCAACACATCGTCCACCACCACCGGGGATCCCCAGGTCGGTCCGGGCAGTTGCAGCCGCCAGCGAGGCGAGCCGTTGGAGCGGTCCACACCGATGATCTCCCCAGCGTGCGTGGCGACGATGATCAGATCCCGATGCAAGGCCGGCGTGGCCCAGATGCCGGCAGGGACCCCGCCGGAGCGCAGCGGCACCGACCACACCAGCGGCTGATCCGGTCGGCGGGGGTCGAGCTTGGCCAACTGGCCGATCTCGTCGGCCCTGGGTGTCCCACGTTCGTACTCGGCGGCTACGTAGAGGTAGCCCTCGTCGTCCACGACCACGGTGGCGTCGGTGTCGTCGCCCATCCAGAACCGAAAGGTCCTAGCTGTGACCCCGCGCCCCCCTGCGCCGATGGCCGTCAGGTCCCAGCCCTGCACCAGACCGCCGGAGTTGGCGAAATAGGCCACCGATCCCGACACTGCCACGGAGGATTCGATGGACACGTTGGTGCCCACCTCGGCCAGCAACTCCTCGTCCCAGCCGGCTGCGTCGAACACCAACCGCGGGGCGACACTGACCTTGCCGTCGGACCCGATGAGCCGGTTCAACTTGATGACGTGGAAGCGAGAGTTCTCCCCGCCCTCGAGGAGCAGGTCGCCCAAGACGAGGGGGGAGCCGTCCCAGTCGTCGTTCCAGAGCACGGGCCCGACCTCGTCGGCCGACAACCGCCACAGCTCGGTGGGCTCAGCGCGGTCGAGGGCGATGATCCGCAGGTAGTTGTCTCGGGACCCGACGTAGAGCAACGGATAGCCGTCGGGGTCGATGGTGACGGAGCCCTTGATCAGATCCCCGGTCTGGAAGGCTGGTAACAGTGGTTGACCGGTGTCGGCGTCGAGCACGTGCACGGCGCCGTCGTAGGCACCGAAGGCCGTCACCCACCGCCCGTTCCAACGACCCTGCCCCCGCCAGATGGCCGGCTGGCCGGTCCAGCCGGTACCGCACCATACGGCGCCGACGCTGCCCTCGAAGCTGGTCCCGCACAGGCCGCCGGTTGGGGGGTAGACCCAGCGCACGACCGGGGACTGGGGTACGGGTCCGGCGCCGTAGAAGCTCCGGGTGGGACTGCCGCGGAAGGTCAGCAGACCCTCGACCGAGGCGCCGGGAAAGGGCTGACCCGAGGTAGCGGAATCGACCGCCCAGCGGGTTGGCCCGAAGGTGCCGGGGGCGCTGGGTGACTCGGAGCGAATCGACGTCGATTGGACGGTCGGTGCAGCCGCACTGACCCGGGGGTTCATCGACTGGACTTCGGCGAAGGGGATGGCGAGCAGCGTCTGGTGAGCGTCAAGTCCAGGGGAGAGGCGAACCTGGTTACCGACCTGACCGCAGGCGGCCGCCGTCACCGCACCGAGCACCCCTACCAGCCAAGTTCTGCGTGGACGCGGCCAACTCACGACAACTCAGAATCGGGGCCAGCGCCCTGAGCCGGACCCGCCGGTGCCGGACCCGCTGGGGTCGCCCGTGGAGCCACCTGTGGCGGGGTTCTTGGGGCGGGCCGATTTGGCCCAGGCCCGACGCCACGACACCAGGTCCGGGCCGGACAGGGTCGGGGTCTGGCCTCGGTGGGCTCGTTGGCGGGCCTGCCACCAGTCCGAGGTGGCCTCGTCGGCCAGGGCCGCCACCCCTTGCTCGATGCGCAGGGCTAGGCGGCGGGCGTCTTCGCCGGGGCGGGCCACGATGGGCTCGCCGAAGGTCAACGTGGTGGTGCCCGGTTTGGGCAGATGGGTGCCCTTCGGCATGATCTTGTCGGTGCCGGCCACGTGGACAGGTACCACCGCCACCGACTCCCGAATGGCCAGGTAGGCGGCGCCGCCCTTGAACTCCTGGCCCCAACCGTCGGGGCTGCGGCCACCCTCGGGGTAGATGAGCATCGACCAGCCCTGCTGGATGAGGGTGGCCGCCTGTAAGGCCGAGCGGCGGTTGACCTTGGTCCGCTCGATGGGGATGGCGTTGAGGGCCAAAGCGGCCACCGTGGCGGTGGCCCGGTTGGGGAAGAAATAGTCGGCGGCGGCGCCCACGAAAAGCTTGTTGCGCCAGGGCCGTGGCAAGCGCCGCAACAGCAGCGGCGTGTCGATGTGGCTGTGGTGGTTGGCCACGAAGATGAGGGGCAGGTCGGGGTCGAGATGCTCCAGCCGATCTAGCCCACGCCGGCGGGGATCCGCCACCAGGCGCACGACGGACTCCAGCACCGTTTCGTGCAGCACCCGGCGCAGGGCCCGAGCCGCCGGCTGCCGGGCCCAGGCCGTGTCGAAGTCGGCGCCCTTGGTGGCTTTGCGTTCGGGGGGCTGCACCCCGGCCGGCACCGATGGCGCCCGCAGGGGAAAGCTGAGGCGGCGGCTCCACTGGCGAGGGGTCAGCATCAGGTCACGTCCGCCATCAACACGGGCGGGTTGTGATAGTGGGTGATGGTGGGATGGCGCCCGACCACGTCGGAGGCCATCTCCAGGGCGTCGGCGAGACTGGAGGCGGGCATGAAACCCAGCCGACGTACGGCCCGGGGGTTGCCGCCCACCACAATGACCCGACCCAGATGGGCCAGAGCGTGGCTGCCCCAATACCACATGTAGAAAGGGTGCACGCCGTGGTAGGCGTGACTGGTGCGGTAAAGATGGCGATACCACTCGTCCTCGGCGAAGGACTTTTCGTAGCGGGCCTCGATCTCCAACGGATCGGTGGTTTCAGACAGCACTTGTTCGAAGAAATCGATGTAGCTGGGGTGGTGCACCGGGTGGAACTCCCACGGAGTGGGATGGCTCATGATCAACACGCCCCCCTCCCGCACCAGGGGCTTTCCGCGATAGAGGTTGAAGAAATATCCCAGTCCCAGACACATCACCAGGATGGGATTCATGATGGAGTTTACGTTGTAGGGACAAATATAGGGTAGTCCCATGGTCAGAATATCGGTCTGACCCTGCACTGGTACCAAGTGCTGGCGATAGACGTGCTCGGTGGTGACCTTGTGGACCGATTCCACATCACCGGCTTGTACCGAGGTCATCTCGTAGGGCGCCTCCCACGAGCTGAAGATCTTGCGCCGAGCGCCGGACGGCATGCGTTTGAGCCCGGCTTGCATGCCCACGAAGGTGGCACGGTCCTTGCCGCTCCACTCCCATTCCCGCTTCTGCAGAAAGCTAAGCGGGCCAGAGGTGCCGAAGCTGTTGTTGTTGACCGTGGTCTCAATCTGGAATATTTTTGGGCCCTGCTCTCGCAGCACTTTACCCATTCTCCAATTCGAAGTGTGCAGCTCGGATCGATGTTGATCCATGAAACTCTTGGACGCCTGCATGGTGCGCACATTGTGGTGATGGCGCAATGCGGTGTACCCAGAAAGCCCGGTGGCGGTGGACTTCCAGCCGCCGTCCATGGAGACCAGGTTGATGTTGACGTAAACCAAAAGGTCGCTCTCCGCCGCCCGCCGATTCATCTGCACGTCCTCCCCGTGGGGGGTGGTGCCGATAATGACCATGCCCTCGGGGTCCTCGGCGTCGTGGTTGTAGAGCTTGCCGGAGGGGGCGAAGGCGTCGTACACCCGGTCACCCACCGCGTGGCGCAGCTCCGCCTCGGTCATCCGGCGATGCAGGGCCAGGGCGGCGATGAGCTCTACGTCCTCAACCCCGGCGGCGGCGGCCGCGTCGAGCACCGCTTCAATGACCCGCTGGCGAATATCGGGTCGCCGCATGGGGGGTAGGGGCAGGGAAACGTCGTCGAAAGCGATCGTCAACTTCATGCCTGCGAACAGCAGGGCCGAAAGCGGGTCGCTGTCGTAGGGATGCTCGAGGGCGTGGCGAATGGCGCGGTCGGGGTCCTTCAGACCGGCCAGGGGCTCGGCCGGATAGATGACCCGACTACGGCCCACGGGGAGGCGTTCCAGTCGGAACCCCTCGCCGTGGTGGAACAGGATCGGTGGGGTCGAACCGTCGACCTCCAACACGAAACCGGGACGGGGAGCCATGGTGCGGGGAACGTCCTTACTTCTTGGCCAGGGAGGTTTGGTGGGCGGGGGCGAGGGGGAGCAGGCCGTGGCGAAAGCCGGGGGCCCGTTCGAAGTGCTCCACCAGCCAACCCCGCTTGCGGGCCAGGGCGGCCAGGCGAGTCTCGGGGTTGACGGCCACGGGGAATCCAACCGCTTCCAGCAAGGGAAGGTCACTGGTGGAATCGGCGTAGGCCACGCCTTGCGCAGGGTCGAAACCGTGCTCGGCGGCGTAGTCGAACAGGGCTTGGGCCCGGCTCTCACCGGTGGGAGGGGCGGCGGTCAGCTCACCGGTGTAGCGCCCGTTGCGCACGGTCATCTCGGCGGCGATCACATCGTCGAAGAGGGGCCGTAAAGGTTCGATCACGAAGTCCAACGCACCCGTGATCAGCACGGTGCGATGGCCGGCGGCGCGATGCTGGCGAACCCGTCGCAGGCCGGCGGGAAAGGCGCGGGTGAGGATGAGCTCGGAGAGCATCTCCGCGCTGTCCTCCGCCATCATGTCCACTGGGGCGCCCTCGTAGCGGCGGTAGAAATAGCGCAGGAAGTCGCTGCGATCAGCCCGGTCCAAGCGCAGCAGCGAGGGCCCCTCGGCCACGGTTTTGACCACGAAACGCCACCGTTCTCTGCGATCGAGGCGCCGGGAAGCCAGCCAGGCGTAAGAGGCGACCACGTTGGAGGCAATGAGGGTGTTCTCCAGGTCGAAAGCGGCGAAGTGGCGCTGGGGGTCCAGCACCTGGCGACGCAGGCGATCGGGCCGGCTTTCGGTGGCTCGGCTGGGGGGGGCGGTACGGGCCCGGGAGTTGCGCACCACCGAGGGCAGATGGGTGTCGCGCACGTAGTCATCCCAGGCGATGATCCGAGGATCGAAGCAGAACTGGGCCCGGTCGGCCTCATCGAGCTGGTCCCACAGCTCCAGCAGCCTGGCCACGCCGTAGATGGCCTCACACTCCGCGTACTTGCCGTACAGCTCGACGTAGCCCATGGCTCGTTCGGCCAGTTCCCGTTTCTCCTCCAAGTTGGCGGCCAGTTCGGCCTGGCGGCCCCGGAGGGGCAGTGAGTTGAGGCCCCGCTCGACCTTGGTGACCACATTGAGGGTGCGTCGGAGCTGGCCTTCGACCCGTCCCCGGCCCGGGAAGCTCCACTGGGGCACCTTGATGGGCTGACCCAACGTGTCATAGAGGGGATGCTCGCTGAACCAGTTGGAGACGAGATCGACCAGCCGGCGATAACGCAGGGGGTTGGCCGAACCGGAGGCCACCTGGAACACCGGTGGCGCCACGGTGGGGTCTGCTCGGGGGTGGCGGGCCTCTTCGGCGGCTACGGCAATGATGGCGGCCACCACCAGGTCCACCGGGATCACGTCGACGACACCCTCGGGAACCCCAGGGAAGTCCCGCAGTAAGCCCCTGGCGTAGGAGATGATCACCGGCTCCGCCATCCGAAAACCACGGATCCAGCCCGGAGCGGGCTCGGCGAAGGCCGATTCAATGATCGAGGGCCGCACGATGGTGGTGGGCACCGCCCCGTGGGTTTCGGCCAGGGCCACCTCGGCCAGGGCTTTGGTGAAGGCGTAGGCGTCGGGAAACCCGACCGAGGCGGCTCGGACCCGCCCCGCGGTGACCAGCCGGTCGTCGACCCAACGCTGGCGCAGCTGCTCGGTTTTGGCCGAGAGCAGCGGGCCGCCGGCCGCCCCCAGCTCGCTGCGGGCGTCCTTGCGGAAGGTGCGTAACCGCTCGGCGGTGCGGCTTTCGGCGTCGGCGTCCGCCCTGGCCCGGCGGGCCCCCGCCACCTCGGCCTTCCAGTTGATCTGCACGTAGAACGGGCTGGCGTCGACCGGCTCTTCCAAGGCGTTGCCCCGGCGGCTGCCGGCCACGTAGCAGGTCGACACGGCGATGTAGTGGGGGGCCACGCCCAGCTCGGTGAGGGTCTGGGCGATGCGGGAAGGGCCCAACAAGTTGATCTCCACCGCTGCGTCCAATGGCGAGTCGAAGCTCACCGCGGCGGCGCAGTGGATGACGATGTCCGCCGCCGCCAGGGCGGCCCGACCAGCCGGGTCGAGTCCCAGCCCGTCCACGGAGACGTCGCCGGCCACCACCTGGACCCTGCGCTCGATCATGGCCTCGAAGCTCTCCCCGGAGGCGTCGGCCTGGGCCCGCAGACGGTCGAAGGCGTCATTGCGGAACAGCTCTCGGCGCGCTCGTTGGGCGGCGCTGACCCGCCGGCCGGGACGCACCAGCAGGGTGAGGTGCAGCTCTGGCACGTTGCGCAGCAGCCGTTCCACCAGGGCGGTGCCAAGGAACCCCGTCGAGCCGGTGATGAACACTGCCTTGTGCGCTAGCGCCTCGGCAATCACTCGGTCGGTCGCAGCGGTCGAGTTTCGAGCGGGGGCGCGTTCACGGCCCGTCATTCTTACAGGGCGCCGCCGCCTGACACCGCAAGGTCATCCGGAACGGGCCCTGGCCGCGGACTGCTCGTCCCCCAGGCAGGGGATATCGGCCCGCTGCGCCCACGCCCCGTTGCCCCCAAGGTTGGGGACGTGGACCGAACGCTGTGGCCGTCGAACCTTCCTGAGGTGTTCCGTGAGGCGGCCGGCGCGTTGCTCGCCGAGCACGAGTCCCACGAGGAGGCGGCGGAGCGGTTGCGCCAAGGGCTGGGCTTGGCCCAGTGCCTGAGCCTGGTCGATGACGGGCTAGCCGAGGCCATGAACGCGCTGTCCCAGGACCCCAGCGAGCTGGAGAGCGTGGCCCTCAACGTGGCCCTGACCGTCGGTCGCCAGCTCGCGTATCAGTACCCGATGTCGTCGCTGGCCTGGGACGCGGTGAACGACGAGCTGGCCGATGTGTTCACCACCTTCGGCTTCCTGCGGGTGGCCGGCGGGGTGTGGAACCGCCCCCAACGCGGTCGGGTGGTGGTCATCCACGTGCAGGAGAGCGTCACCCTGGAGGCCGACGTGCGCCGCTTCACCTTCCGCTGGGGGGTCACCCTGCCTGGCGTTTCCTTCTGCCGTCACGACGGAGCTCACCAGCTGTCGTGCTGTGCGGTGTCGGGCGGAATGGGCTCTGTGCGCGAGCCCCACGGCGAGCACGCGTTGGTCCTGACCGTGGGTTTGGTGTTGGAACAGCTGGCTGGGCGCCCGCTTCGTCTGGTGGGCCGGGAGGGGTTTCGGGCTCGGCTGCATCGCCTGGTCAACTTCTGCGATCGGGTGGCGGAGCGTGACTGGCTGGTGGAGTTGGTTAACGGTCAGCCGTGGCGCAGTGGGATTGGCATCGCCGAACAGCTCCGCAACGCCAACCCCAGCCAGCTCGATGAGCTGCTGAGCTAGCTCGGATCTCGGGCGAGCCAAAAGGCAGGGACCCAGCCCGAGCGTCACCGCTACGCTGCGAGAATGGCTCGGGCGCTTGTGCTGAACGGTTCCTTCGAACCGCTCGGCGTCGTAACCAGCCGGCGGGCGTTGGTGCTGGTTCTCGGGGACAAGGCCGACGTTTTGCACCACAGCGGGGAGCAGGTGCACTCCGAGCGCTTGGTGTTCGACGTTCCCTCGGTGATTCGGCTGCGATATCTGGTGAAGGTTCCCTATCAGCGCCGCGTTACCCTCAGCCGGCGGGCAGTACTGCATCGCGACGCCCACCGTTGCCAGTACTGCGGCAAGGATGCGGACTCCATCGACCATGTCCTACCCCGCTCCAAGGGCGGTGACCACGCTTGGGACAACGTTGTTGCCGCCTGCCGTCGCTGCAATCTGGCCAAAGGCAGCCGCCTACTGGCCGACACCACCATGGTGTTGCGCCGTCCTCCTTGCCAGCCCCGCCACCTGTCTTGGTTGCTCATCACCTTGGAACGCATTCCCGAGCACTGGAAGCCCTATCTGGGCGAGCAGCTGTTGTCGGCGTGACCAGCCCGGTCGGGTCCTCGGCGCTCGGGGACGAAGGGCTGAGCCTGAACGGGGCTGAGCTGGCCGAGGTGCAGCTGTGGCAGGTGGCGGTGCCGTTGCTGGTTGCCTTCGGTGCCGCCCACGGCACCGAGCAGGTTCGCCAGGTCGTGCTCATCCGGGTGGTGGCCCACGATGGCAGCGTCGGCTACGGCGAATGTGATGCCCTGAGCCGGCCCACCTACACCCACGAGTACACCAGTGGTGCCTTCGCGCTGCTGCGCGACGAGGTGGTTCCCGCCCTCCTGGCCGGCGCCCCGCTCGTCCACCGTTTCCATCCCATGGCCAGGGCGGGGCTGCACACCGCCCTGCTCGACGGCGGTTTGCGGCGAGCCCGTACCAGCCTGGTTTCCTTTCTGGGGGCGACCCGCCGCCGCCTGGAACGCACCGCGGTACTGGGTCTGGCGAGGTCATCAGGCAGCGGGGGTGGGCCAGGGGAGCTGTTGGCCGCAGTGGCCGCCGCCCTTGACGGGGGGGCGACCATGGTCAAGTTGAAGGTGGCCGGGCCCTCCGACCTGGCAACATACCTGTTGGTACGGCAGGCCTTTCCTGGGTTGGACCTGGCCGCTGACGCCAACGGCTCACTGGCCGGGCTGAGCGGAAAGGACTTGGTCGCCGCCGGTCTGGACCGGTTGGGTTTACGCTATCTGGAACAGCCCTACCCTGCCGATGACCTTTTGGCCAGCGCCGCCCTGCGCCGCTGCTGCGACACCCCGGTCGTGCTCGACGAGTCGGTCACCTCGCTGGGTGGGGCCCAGTTGGCTCATGCGGTGGGTGCCCTCGATGGGCTGAACGTGAAGCCGGCCCGGCTGGGCGGGCTGGGTGAGGCGGCGGCCCTGGTGGCCTGGGCTCAGGAGGTAGGCCTGCCTGCATTTTGCGGGGGGATGTTGGAGTTGGGGGTGGGCCGGGCCGCCGCCGCCGCCGTTGCCGCCCTCGACGGTTGCTGTTGGCCCACCGACCTGGGTCCCTCGTCCGCCTACGTGGCTCGTGATGTGACCGAGCCCATCGTCACCGACGCCCGCGGCTGGTTGGTGGTGCCCGATGGGGTGGGCTTGGGCGTGAGCTTAGGACCCGACGAAGAGTTGGTCCCCTGGACCCGCCGCCATGCCGTTGTGGTCCGCCGCCGTTGAACACCGCCGGTTCGTGGCAGGTGATCCGTCAGCGCGGTGATGCCGCTACCTTCCATGGGCGCGATCTGCCCGATCCGCCCGGTCGAGAGCTGTGGCTGTTCGAGGTGAGCCGGCCGGCCTTGGTGCTGGGCAGCGCCCGACGCGATCTGGCGTACCTCGACACCGAGCTGGCCGCGGCCAACGGCATCGAGATTGTGCGTCGGCGCAGCGGGGGAGCCGCGGTGCTGCTGGAGCCGGGCCAGGTGGTGTGGGCCGATGTCATCGTTCCTCGCCATGACTCGTTGTGGCACGACGACATCGGCCGGGCCACTTGGTGGGTGGGCCACTGGTGGCAACGGGCGCTCGCCGCGTTGGGAGTGGCCAGCGCGGTGCATCAGGGAGCCATGGTTCCAGGCCCGTGGTCGGATCGGCTGTGTTTCGCCGGGCTGGGCCCTGGCGAGGTGCTCATCGGTGGGCGTAAAGCGGTCGGGGTGGCCCAGCGCCGGACCCGCCACGGGGCCAGGTTCCAGACCTGCGCCTTACGGCAATGGGACCCGACACTGCTCGCTGCGCTCTGCGGGGTCACCCCCTTGGGCCAGCCTCTCGATGACGCACTCATCGGGGCCGCGGTCGGGCTGGCTGGCGTGACCGCGGGGGCCGTCGAGACCGCGCTAATCGCCTCCCTGCCGTAGCCGCCACCAGCCCAGTCCGTCACGAGGGCGGGTGGAGCCACCGCGTGCCGAGGTCACTCTCCTGGGGTTCTTCTGTAGCGAGACGAACATCGTTCGTTCAGCCCCCGGTAGGCAGAAGTGCCTCAACGTCCGAGAAGATGTTGCGATGTGGGGCGTTTTGGGACAGAATGGTCCTCAATGGGAAGCTCACCCACCGGCTGGAAAGGTGGGTGAGGCGGGATGATCCGATCTGATCCAAGGGGTGGCGGTGTTCGTCGGAAGGTTCGAGCACACGCTCGACGACAAGGGCAGGCTTGTCCTGCCCCCGACGTTTCGCTCCCGCTTGGCCGAGGGCGGCTACATCACGCCTTACGAGAACTGCCTTGCTCTGTGGGCGCCCAAGGACTTTGAGGATTTCGTGGACCGATTTCGACAAAAGGTGCGAGACCAACAAGCCGCACCCAACGCCATGCGAGCCCTCACCGCTGAAGCGGCGGACATCAAGCCCGACAGTCAGGGCCGCATCGCCATCCCTAACCGGCTCCGGGACTACGCCGGCCTCGACGGTGGCGTCGTGCTCACCGGCTCGCTCGATCACATCGAGTTATGGAACCACCAGCGTTGGAACGCCATCAGCGACGAGGGCCAAGCCGGCCTCGCCGATGCCATCGCCAATCTCGGCATTTACTAACGCATTCACCCAAACCCCAAAAGGAGCACGCACGCAGGAGATTCTCACCATCACGTCGAGTTGACGTTGGACGAAGGATGCGCTTCGGGCCGACAGAACCCTACCGCGCCCGAATCAGCGCCAGAACCACGAAGTTGATCGCCCATTCGCAGCCTTCCGGCCGGCGAGATGGAAGGCCCCCAACTCCGCCCGCTTTGCCATCTTGTCCGTTTCGGGAGAGACAACCCGACGGGCGCCGGCTGGCCGGAGGGCTGCCGATGGGCGATCACCCCTCGTGGCGCTATGTCGCCGAGATCTGTCGCGTCTGTTCTGTTCCCTACCGCTGTTGAACACAGACGGCGGTTGCATGGTGTCCGTCGACGCGGACTCGTTCGTACCCTGTTCTCGGTAGGAGGACGGACTCGGGAGCACAGGTTGAACAGCGAGATCGACAGCGCGGGTGCCGGCGACGGGGACCCAGGGCACGAGGTCGGGCCCCGGCTCGAGGAGTTTGGGCACCAGCCGGTCATGGTGGAGCCTATCGTCGAGCTGTTCGCCTCCATACCAGAGGGTACGGTTCTCGATGCGACCGTTGGTGGCGGTGGGCACGCCGAGGCGCTGCTGGATCGTTACCCCCAGCTCGACCTGCTGGGCTTGGATCGAGATCTCGTGGCATTGGCGGCCGCCCAGCGTCGTTTGGCCCGCTTTGGTAAGCGGGTGCGGTTGATCCACACCCGCTTCGACCGAGTGGCGGAGGTCTTGGCCGGTGTCACCGGTGCCACCGGTGTCGCCCGCTCCGGTGGGCTGGTCGGCTGCCTGTTCGACCTGGGGGTGAGCTCCCCGCAGCTCGACCGGGCCGAACGAGGGTTCAGTTACCGCTTCGACGCCCCACTGGACATGCGCATGGATAGCACCCAAAGCCGAACGGCGGCTGAGGTCCTCAACGAAACGAGCGAGCGAGACTTGGAACGAATCCTGCGGGTCTATGGCGACGAGCCCAGCGCTCGGCGGATCGCCAGGGCGGTCGTGGCCCGCCGGCCGCTGCTGCGCACCGGTGAACTGGTCGAGGTGCTGGAGGGGGCCATTCCCGCCCCTGCCCGCCGGCGGGGTGGGCACCCGGCAAAACGGACCTTCCAGGCCATACGGATCGAGGTCAACAACGAGCTGGACGTTTTGGCCCCCGGCCTCGATGCCGCCATCGAGGCGCTCGCTCCTGGCGGCCGGGTGGCCGTGCTTGCCTACCACTCGGGTGAAGATCGCATCGTCAAAGCCCGTCTGCGCCACTACGAGACCGGCGGCTGCACCTGTCCGCCCCAGCTCGGTTGTAGCTGCGGGGCCCTGCGCCAGCTCCGGTTGGCGTGGCGTGGGGCGCGTCGCCCCAGCCAAACGGAACTGGCCCGCAACCCGCGGGCCGAGAGCGCTCGGTTACGGGCGGCCACCAAGCTGGAGGCCTCCTGATGGCTCCCCCCCGCGACCCCCAGGCCCTGCGCGCGGCGTCGGCCCAGCCCGCACCGACACCGGCACCGCGTGCCCGGCTGCGGATCGTGCGCGAGGCGAGCCGGTTGCGTCCCGGCCCGGCGGGCACGGTGGTGATCACCCTGGTGTTCGGCACCTTGTTCGTTTTGGCCTTCCTGCAAGCGGTGTTGGTCCAAGGACAACTCGAGCTGGACCAGCTCGATCGTCAGATCGGCCACGGCGAGATCGAACGCGAACGCCGAGAGATCGCCGCGGCAACCGCAGAGGCTCCCGAGCGCATCCAAGACGCGGCCGCCGCCAACGGGCTCGTCAATCCGCCTGAGGTGGTGTTCCTGGCCAGGGCCAATGTCGAGCCGCTGGTCCGCAGTGGCGCCGGCACGGTGGCCTTGACCCTTGACCCGGCTGGACCTGTCCCGGCTGGACCTGTCCCGGTTGACCCTGTTCCGGCGGGCACAAGCGCGACCGCGACCGGTCCGAACGGCCAAGCCGCAGTGGCCCGCCCATGATCGATGACGAACTAGACGAGGCGCCGGCGCGTGCTCGTCCCGGTGCCCGTTCCCGTCCCTCGGGACGCACCAGATCAACCACCACCGAGGAGCCTCGCCGCCGCCCGGTGCGGCGAGCCGCCCCATCGCCCCGGGCCGTCCGGTCACCGCGGGTCGCTCCGTCTCCGTCTCCGGCGCTCCAACCGGTGTCGGCGGGGGTCTCGGCGCGCCGGCTGGCCCCTGGGCCACCTCTCCGACACCGCGGCGAACTTCCCGACCGCCCCCAACGCCAGGGCAATCCTCGAACCCAGACCAATCCTCGAACCCAGACCAAGCTCAGCCCGCGCCCGCGCCGCGAGGTCAGCGGCGCGGGCCCCCGAGTAGTGGCCAGGCCGCTTCGTGTTGGCCGCGTCCCTGGGGCCAGGAGGAGGCCGGGGGCGGCGGTGGCCTATCGCCAGGTGTCCAGTGTTCGCCTCACCTTCGTGGTGCTGGTCACCCTGGCCGGTTTCGTGGCTCTGCTGCTGAAATTGGCCAATCTGCAGGCAGTCAGCCCTGACCGGTACCGCCAACAGGCCAGGGATCAACGCCGCAGCACCGAGCCCCTTCCCGCCACTCGAGGAGCGATCGTGGATCGCAACGGCGAACCGTTGGTGACCACCGTGACCCGCAAGACCATCTACACCGATCCAGCCAACATCGCTCCCGGCCAAGGCCCCGCGGTGGCCAAGGCCCTGGCCCCGTTGCTGGACACTGACGAGGCCACTCTGCTCGGCCTGCTCGAGGGATCCACCAACTTCCAGTACCTGGCCCGCAAGGTCAGCGACGACACCGCCAAGGCGGTCATGGCCCTCGGTTTCGCCGGTATCTACAGCCTCGATGAAGCCACCCGGCTCAAGCCGGCGGAGGATCTGGCCCTCTCGGTCCTGGGACGGGTGGACACCGAGAACATGGGCATCTCCGGGGTGGAGCTGGCCTATGACAAGTTGCTCACCGGCACGCCGGGCGAACTCGTCCAAGAACGCAGCCTGGGGGGGGACCACACCATTCCTTCGGCCAACCATCGGGTGGAGCCGGCCACCGCAGGATCTACGGTCATGTTGAGCCTGGACCGCAACCTTCAACAGGTCACCGAACGGGCAGTGGCGGACCAGGTCAGTGCGCTGGGGGCGAAGGCTGGCACCGCGGTGGTGATGGATCGAGCCACCGGCGAGGTGCTCTCGCTGGCCTCGGTGGTGTCCGATCGGACCGGCGCCGCCTTCAACGACGAACAGAACCGGGCCATCACCACCACCTACGATCCCGGTTCGGTCATGAAGATCGTCACCATGGCCGGTGTGATCGAGACCGGGCTGGTCGACGCCACCACGCTGCGCCGAGTGCCGCCCCTGGTGGAGATCGCCGGTGAGACCTTTCGCGACGACAGCCGGTTCCACGACGAGGACATGACCGTCACGGAGATCCTGGCCCGTTCCTCCAACGTCGGCACCATGTTGCTGGCCCAGGATCTGGGCGGCGACCGCTTGGCCGAGGGGATCGCGAGCTTCGGGTTCGGCAGCGGCACCGGAATCGGTCTCGAACACGAGGAGGTGGGCCAGGTCCTGCCCCGGGCCCAGTGGTCGGACACCTCGCTGCCCACCATGGCCATCGGCCAAGGGGTCAACGTCACCCCGCTGCAGATGTTGGCCGCCTACAACACCGTGGCTAACGACGGCGAATACGTCAGCCCCACCGTGGTGCGCTCCATCATGTCCCCAGGCAGCGATACGGTCAATCGCCAGTTCGGCAGCCGGCACCGGGTGGTAAGCCAGGACACCGCAGCCCAGCTGCGCTCGATGTTGGCCACGGTGGTGTCGGCGGGCACGGGGTCTCAGGCCGCGGTGGAGGGCTATCGGGTGGCCGGCAAGACCGGTACGGCCTGGAAATGGCGCAACGAGGTAGAGCAATACGGCCGAGACGGCGATCGCGACTACCTGGCCACCTTCGTGGGCTTCGCGCCGGCCGAGGACCCCCGCTTCTCCATCATCGTGGTCATCGACGAGCCTCGTAGCGGCAACTACACCGGTGGCGGGGCGGCCGCTCCGGTGTTCGCCACCATCGCGGGCCAGGCCCTGCTCAGCTACGACGTCCCCCCCGACGCGCCAGGCTGGACCCAGCCCGCCGACGGCACCAACCTGCGAGCCCGGGCCGCCCAGCCCCCGCCGGCGCCGGTGGTGGCCGCGCCCGGCGCGGCCGGCCCGGCCCGGGCCGGCACCGCTCCCGTATCTGCGGTGCCGGTCTCCCCGCCGGTGTCGGGGTCGCCTGCTCCGGTTGGCGGGGTGGCAGCACCGACCGCGGCAACCGCCTCGCCGGGGGTGGCCGCGCCCACCTCGTTACAACCACCACCGACCCCGGCGCCAGAAACGCCGCCGACCAGGCCGCTGGCGGGCACGGAGTCGGCGCCCCCTGCCACGACCCCTGCCACGAGCACCCCCGAGCCCAGAGCGCCCGACCCCAGCCCCGCGTCGAGCACGCCACTACCGGCAACAGTGGCCCCTGACCCCGCCGGGCCGGCTACCCCGACGACGACCGCGGCGGCCCCACCAGCCGCACCGGGCACCACGAGCACCTTGCAGACCCAGGCCGCGCCGGGCCAGACCCTTGCCGAGCCCAGGCCCGCTCCCCGGCGCGCCCGACCTGCGGGCGACGGCCTGGCGGGGACCCGGTAAGGCAGCCATGGCCACCGGGCGAGCAATGCGGCTGGGGGTGTTACTCGACGCGCTCGGACCCGAGGCCACCCTCCACGCCCCCGCCCGGCCTGATCAGGTCGGCGTGGATCCGGCCAGCCTGCGGATCGGGGGCGTGGCCTACGACTCGCGTCAGGTCGAGCCGGGCTGGTTGTTCTGCTGCGTGCCCGGCGCACAGACCGACGGCCATCGTTTCGCCGACGAGGCCGCCCAGCGAGGGGCAGTGGCGCTGTTGGTGCAGCATCGTTTGACGTCGTCCGCGGCGGCCAACCTGGTGCAGATCGAGGTGCCCGACACCAGGAGGGCCATGGCCACGGTGGCCGAAACCTTCTGGGGCCACCCCTCCACCCAGCTGATGATGGTGGGCGTCACCGGCACGAACGGCAAGACCACCGTGACGCACTTTCTGCATGCCATTCTGCAGGCCGCGGGGCTCA
>JANPEN010000609.1:0-16219 GCA_031422955.1 Acidimicrobiia bacterium | reverse complement strand
CCAACACCCTAGCATTATACGAACACATGTTCAAGGTTGGCGAGGTTTTTCAGTGAGTTTCTTGCCTGGGCGGGCCCGCTGGATGTCGAGACGAGGGCGGCGAACAAGCTGGTAGTCCCGTGGCGCACGTAGTCGTGGCTGCGCCGCACCGGGGTGGCGGGCATCATCGACAGGATCGGCTGGAACCGGTTGAGCGCCTGGATCTGGGATTTCTCGTCCACGCACACACCATCGCGCGTTCGGGCGGATTGACGTAAAACCCGCCTCGGTCTCCAACGTCTTGACGATCAGCGCCTCGACCTTGTCATCGGTGATCGTGCGGGAGCGCCGGGGCGGTCGCCGTCGAACAGGCCGTTGAGACGCCCGTTCACGAACCGGGCCCGCCACTCGCCGACGGGTCGCTGGGTTGACGCCGAGCTCGGCGTCAACCGCCAAGTTGGTCGCATCGGGCTCTCCGCCTCTCGCTCGCAGCCGCCCGAACCGGACCGCGATTCGCAACACGGTCGTGCCCACCCATACCCGGTAGCGACCAGCAACGGTGGCCGTATCGGCGCGAGCCACCGTTGCCTCACAGCGAGCTCATGGCCTGCTGTCGCAGCCGGCGGTCAGCCAACGCCTTGCAGGGCGGGCATGGCCAGCGGCGGGGTTTTCCAACTCTGCAGTTCGGGCAGGCACTGCTGAGCGAACAGGCGCAGGCTGGCTTCAGCATCGGCGTAGGGCATGCCCCCATAACTGAAGCCAGGCATGACGCCGTTCATCCCGATCATCTTGGCCATGTTCTCGAACTTCTCCAGGATCATCTCCGGCGTACCCCACGGCATGAGACCGACGAAGTCGTCGATGGCACCCTGAACGCCGTGACGATCGATGTAGCGGGTGATGTTGGTGTAAAACTCGTAGCCCTTCACCCCGGCATGAGGGGCAGAGGCGAACTCGTAGTGACGCATCACCGTTTCGTAGTTGGCCCCGATCCACTGGCGGGCCATAGCCTCGGCCCGATCGGCGCTGGGATCGCAGAACACGCTGCCCCCCGAAAGCGGCGGCGGCCCATCGGTACCGTTGATCTCGTTGTAAACCCGGTTGTACTCGGCCAGATCACTGACCACCACCGGCCACGGCTTCTGAGGGATGATCAGCACGCCGATGCCCAAGGTGGCCATGAGCGGCATCGATTCGGGCGACACCGCGGCGGCGTAGGCCCGGCCTTTGAACGAATGGGCGGCCCGAGGCCGAATCTGGCGCAGGGGCTGGGTGCCGAACTCGTTGTCGTACGCCATCTCGCCGGTCTCCAGCGCTTCGAGCACCAGGCGGGCGTATTCGACCAGTCGCTCCCGGGAGGTGTTCATGTCCACCCGGAAACCCTCGTACTCAATGCGGGCCAGACCCCGACCGATGCCCAGGATCATGCGTCCATTGGAGAGGTTGTCGAGCATGGCCACCTGCTCGGCCACCCGGATGGGATCATGCCAAGGCAACACGATGACCCCAGATCCCAACAGCACGTTGGGATGTTTACCGGCCATATAGGACAGCCACTGCACCGGATCCGGGCACATGGTGTAGTCGTCGAAGTGGTGTTCCACCGTCCACAGCGACTGGAAGCCCAACTCGACGGCCAGGTCACAGAGCCGCAACTCCTGTTGGTAGACCTCGAAGTCGCTGAGGGCGTCGAACGGATTCTGGAAGGCTGCGCTGTAACCGACGTGCATGTGTTTCCCCCTGCGCCAAGTCCCGGGTGTAGTTCCCCGAGCGGACGCCAGAGCCTATCGCTGTGGCCCCGAAGCCGGCTCAGCCGTGCAGCAGTTGCACCAACAGCAGGTACTGGCACAACCCGCCGACCAGGGTGAAGCAGTGCCATACCTCATGGTATCCAAATACGGTGGGGTAAGGATTGGGCCGTTTTTTGAAGAACAGCACGGCACCGATGGCGTAGGCGGCGCCACTGGCCACCAGCAAGACGAGCTGCGTCGAGGTGAGATTGGCGGCAATGGCGGGAAGGGCCAGGGCCTGGCTGGCGCCGAGCACCCCGTAGAGCCAGGAACCGGCTGAGGCTCCATCGGACAGACGAACCAGCTTGATGATGATCCCGCCGGCCACTCCGCTCCACACCCCGGCTAGCACCAACACCGCCAACAGGGCGGACAGGCTGCTCAGGGCCAGGGCGGTGGCGGCGCCGCCGATATGCACGAAGATCATCGAATGATCGGCCCTGCGCATCCGCCGACGAGCGATGGGGCTGTGGGCTAGGCGGTGGTAGCAGGCGCTGGTGGCGAACATGGCGCTCCAGGTAAGGGCGTAGGCCACCGCAGCCGGGCGATCCGCAGCTTGCGCTCCGCTCACCAGGTGCAAGCCGGCCGGCAACGAGGCGGCGGCGCAGACCTGGTGCAGGCGACCCCGCAGCCGGGGCCGGAACCCGTCGATCTCAGCGACCGCACCGAAGGCATGCACCGGGCTGGCGCTGGCCGGGCTGACGAGCTTGGCTCGATGGGCTCCGAGGCCGCTCAGTGGAAGGAAACCGGGAGCAAGCGTCACCGTCGCCATCAGAATCACCCCTTGCCTGCACTAGTAGTTCGTGCAGTCACCGTCCCCCCGACAGGGGAAACGGAAATCGGGGTGATCCCCCCTCGTCGGGAGCGGTCGTGGGGGGACGCCCCGGCGAGGGGAAACGCCCGGGCGGGGGGGCGGGCCACTGCTCAGCGTTGCGGTGGGGCTCCACTGGCGACCCGCCCGATGTGGGTCAGCTCCACGCCCGCGCCCCAGAACGCGAAGCGGTCGACCTGATCTTCGGTCAGGCCGAGACGGTCGGCCGATGTGTCGCCAAGACCACCGTGGCCGCCCCCGCGATCGCACCCGATGGCCGTGGTACCATCCGCGCGTGCCAGAGCCCAGTTTCATGGGTGTCCACCTCGCGGTCGCTGACATGGGCGCCGCTCTCGCGTTCTACCGGAAAATCGGCGTTCAGCTCGATGATGGAGCAGAAGGGCGCCCCCACGTCGAGCTGAACTTCAGCAACGGAGCCCGCGTCGAGTTGAGCACGCCAGACGTGATCGCGATGTACGACCCCGGTTGGAGAGGCCCTTCGCCATCGACGTCGACCGTGCTCCAATTCGGTTTGCCGTCACGGGCCGCGGTGGACGAGATCTATGCCGCCCTCACCACCGAGGGCTATCACGGCCACCTCCCGCCGACCGACGCGTTCTGGGGAGCGCGCTACTGCGAACTTGACGATCCCGACGGGCATACCGTCGGCTTCCACAGCCCGCGCCAGGAGACGCCCCACTAGACAGCTCGCCAAGGCCGCCGACCGTACTCGCTCTGAGCTGTCCCTCTCGGCTGGCCCTCTGGAAAAACCCCGCCAAAACGGTCAGCCGAAGGCGGCCAGTTGTTCGGCCAGGGCGGTGCGGTAGCGGGCTACGTTGGCTAGTTTGATGTGCTCGTAGCCCCGCACCAGATCGGGCAGGCCGGCCAAGTCGACGGCGGCAACCAGGTTGGCGGCGTTGAGCTTGGCCAACACGTTGTCGATGGCGCTCACGTATTGGCAAGGCAAGGCCCGCTCGATCCGCCGCACCTGGGCCCAACGGAAGGGATCGAACAGGGTGCCGCGCAGCACCTTGGCCCGCGCCAGCACCTTGACCCCCGGCGTGGCCCACGCCCCGATACTGATCTTGTGATCGAGGCCCATGGCCCGCAACAGCGGTGGATGCAACCGCCACGCCACCGCCGAGGCCGGTGCTCTCAGCTCCTCCAGCCCGGCCCGGCCGCCCGCGTCGGTCATGAGCCGGGCCACCTCGTATTCGTCCTTGTAGGCGATCAGCTTGTAGAGGTTGGCGCCCACCGCGGCCAACAAGGCGGTGCTGGTCGGGTCCACCGCTCGTTCCGCGGTCGCTACCCGTTGCAGCACCGAGAGCCATTGCTCGGCCGTCTCGGGGTCCTGCCAGGCGGTCAACTCCTCAGCGAAACGGGCCAGGTCCTCCGCCAGCGCCGCGGGGGCGGCCAAACCATCGATGACGGACTGCAAGCGGGCCAACAGCACCGGCCGGGGCTCGCCAAAGCGATCGCGAGCCACCGACGCTTCGGCCAGGGCGGCGGGGTCATGCGATTGCAGGGCACCCCTGGCCCCACTCCGGCGGGCTGCGGCGACCGCTTCGGGCCGAGCGATCTGGGCTCGGCCCCAGCGGAAGGCCGCCACGTTGGCGGCCACGGCCACCCCGTTGAGGCCGATGGCGGCTTCCATGTGGGTGGCGTCAACCGGCAGGCAACCAGCCTGCACGGCCATGCCCAGCACGAACAGGTTGGCGGTGGTGGAGGAACCGAACAACTCCTCAGTCACCTGCTGGGCGTCGGCCCAGTGCTGGTGGCCGGGCCGGGTGAACGTGGCGATGCGCTGGATCAACGCCTCCACGCTGGGCAGGTGCACGTCGAGGTGGGTGATCATCTCCCCGGTGGGGGTGGGCGAGGTCGAGCCAACCACCGTGGTACGGGCGGGGTCCGCGATCAGCAGACCCTTATCTGAGCCGGCCACCAACTGATCCAAGGCCAACAGCAGATCGGCCTGGCCCTCGCCCAGGCGGTTGGTGGCGGTCGGAGCCGAGCGGGACAGGCGCACATCGCTGACCACCGGCCCCGCCTTCTGGGACAGCCCGATCTGGTCCAACCCCCGCACGTGGTAGCCCGCCAGCATGGCCGCGGTACCCAACACCTGGGCCACCGTTACGACGCCAGTACCGCCGATCCCGGTGATGCGTAGGGCGAAATCCTGTTCGGGAACCGCCAACTGTGGTTCCGGCAGGTCGGTGGGCGCCACCGTCACGGGGTGTGCTGCGCTCGCTGTTGCGGCCAGGCTGGCCGCGGTGGCGGTGCTGTTGGAGGACCGGGTGGCGCCGAGGCGGTGCAGGAGGTGACCAGCCGCCCCGCCGGCCCGGCCCAGCGGACCCCGCGGCTTCGGCCCCTCGGCCACCCGCACGGTCATGAACGAAGGACAATCGCCTTCCAGGCAGGAGTAATCGAAGTTGCAGGTAGTCTGGTCAATCTCGGTCTTGGGTCCAAAGCGGGTGCTCACCGGTTGCACCGACAGGCAGTTGCTCACCCGGCCACAGTCCCCACAGCCCTCGCACAGCCGCTGGTTGATGACCACCCGATGCGGCGGTATCGGCGCCCGGCCCCCCTTACGATCCCGACGAGCCTCGGCGGCGCAAGCCTGATCGTGGATGAGTACGCTCACCCCTGCTACCTCAGCCAAGCGCTCCTGGGCCTCGATCAAACGGGTTCGTGGCCACACCGCCACCCCGGCCGGCAACGACACCCCCCGATACCGATCGGTATCTTCGGTGGTGACGAGGACCTTGGCCACCCCCATGTCGACGAGCAGGGCGCACACCGCGGCCACATCTCGCCCGCCCACCGCATCCTGGCCGCCGGTCATGGCCACCGTGCCGTTGAACAGCAGCTTGTAGGTGATGTTGACCATGGCCGCCACCGCCGCGCTGACGGCCAGCTGCCCGGAATGGAAAAACGTGCCGTCGCCGAGGTTCTGGATGAAGTGGTCACGCTCCAAGAACGGGCTCATGCCGATCCATTGGGTGCCCTCGTTGCCCATGCAGGTGATGGCCGCGATGTTTCCCACCCGCTCGGGATCCATCAACAGGGTCATGGTGTGACAGCCAATGCCGGCGCCCACCAAGGCTCCTTCTGGCACCTGGGTGCTGCGGTTGTGGGGGCAACCCGAACAGAAGAACGGCGTCCGCTGCACGCTCAGCGGTTCCAGCTCAAGGCGAATTTTACGACGCTCAGGGCGATCGGGCACCAGCTTGTCGCCCAGCGTGGAGGCCAGACGCCGGCGCAGAATGGTGACGATGGCGTCGGCGTCGAGGGCCCCATAGGCGGGACAGAGGCTGGCACCGGTCTCATCCACCTTGCCCACCACCCGGGGCCGCTCAGCCAGGTCGTAGAGCGCGTCTTTGATGAGTGATTCGAGGTTGGGAGCCTTCTCCTCGATAACCAGGATCTCCCGCACCCCCTTGGCGAAATCGGCCATGAGGCCGGCGTTGAAGGGCATGGGCATGCCCATCTTGAGCAGCCGGATGCCGCAGGCGGCGATGGCGGCCTCGCCCGCCAGGCCTAGACGGGCGAACGCCTCCATTACCTCGCGGTAGGTGATGCCAGAAGCAACGATGCCGATCCAGGCATCAGCGGCGTCGGCGGTGCGATAGTTAAGGGCGTTGTCGGTGGCATAACGACGGGCCAGCTCGTAGCGCACCTCGACGATCTCGCGCTCTAGCTCCAAGGTGTGCGGTGTCAACAATCGTCCGTCGGGGCCGTGGCGGTAGCGCTGGCCGTCGACCAGGGGCCACACCGGCTGGAAGGCTTCGGGGTGCAACACCATGCTGGCGGTGGCGTCGGCCACGTCGGCCACGATCTTCATGGCCACCCACAGGCCAGTGGCCCGAGAAATGGCAATGGCGTGACGCCCCAGCTCCAGCGCCTCCGCTGGATCGCCCGGGTACAGGATGGGCATGTGCATGTCGAACAGCAGCCCGGCCGAGGAGGACGGAATGGTCGAGCTTTTGGCGGCGGGATCGTCGCCCACCAGGGCCACCGCCCCACCCTGCATGGAGGTGCCGCTGTACACCGCGTGGCGGAGGGCATCGGCGGCGCGGTCCACCCCGGGGGCCTTGCCGTACCAGATCCCCACGATGCCGTCATAACGACAGTCGGGTTGGGCCACGGCCAGCTGGGAACCCATCACCGCGCTGGCGCCGTACTCCTCGTTCATGGCCGGCTGCACAGTGATGGGCAGGGCCGGCTCCAGCCTGGCCGCCCGGCCGACCTCCTCGCCGTAGCCGCCCAGGGGGGAGCCCTGATAACCCGATACGAAGGCGGCGGTGCGCAAGCCTTCCCGACGATCCGCTCGTAGCTGTTCCAAGGGCAGGCGAGCGAGGGCCTGAATGCCGGTCAGGAACACGGTGCCTGCGTCGGCCAGGAACCGATCGTCGAGCTCGTAGGACTCGGTCGCGGCCATCGCCCGTTCCTTTCGTGGTGCGCTCTCGTGGTGTTCTCGGCCCGTCGGTTGCGTTCACGCTATCGGCGTCCCCGCGCCAATCGTTGCCTGCCCCCGACGAACGGCGAAGCCCCCAAAGCAGGGCCGTGTCGGGTGGGGCGAGCCAACCCGGCGCCATCGAAGTCGGTCGAGCGGGTACGGTTCCGCCCCGGGGGGTAAGTTCCGTCCGGCGGGTACGGTCCCGCCGATCGGACACCGGACACCGGACGCGGGTCCGGGGCCAACCGCTAACAGGGGGATTCGATGGACGTTGGCTTCTTTTCCATGAACACCGACTTCGGGGTGCGCATCGACGTCATGGCCCGGGCCCTCGAAGAGCGCGGCTTCGCATCGCTCTGGGTCGGCGAGCACAGCCACATCCCCGTCAGCCGGGCCACTCCCTACCCCGCCGGCGGCGAGCTTCCCAAGGGCTACTGGCACATGCTCGACCCCTTCGTGTCCCTGGGCATGGCCGCCGCGGTAACCACCAAGCTTCGCCTCGGTACCGGGGTTTGCCTGGTGCTGGAGCGCGATTTGGTGGCCTTGGCCAAAGAGGTGGCCACCCTCGACCTGCTCTCCGGGGGCCGGCTCGATTTCGGGGTCGGGGTGGGCTGGAACGCCGAGGAACTGGCCACCCACCGCCCCATACCGTTCCGCCAGCGTTACCGGGCCCTGCGCGAAGCCATTGCCGCCCTGCGAGCCTGTTGGACCCAAGAAGAATCCGCGTTCGAGGGCGAGTTTTTCAACTTCGACGCACTGTGGAGTTATCCGAAACCGGTGCAGCAACCTAAGCTGCCAGTCTATTTCGGGGCGGCCGGGCGACTGGGTATGGCCCACACCGCCGAATGGGCCGACGGCTGGTGTCCCATTGAGGTTGCCTTCCGCGATCTGTCGGTGGGCATCTCTCGCATGCAGGGCAAGCTCGAAGAAGCCGGCCGAGATCCCTCCAGTATGCCGATCACCCTCTTCGCCTGGGGCGAACCCGATAGCGACAAACTTTCCCGCTTCCGCGACCTGGGCGTCGATCAGGTGCTGTTCGGCACCGGCACCAACGCCGGGGGCGATCTCGACACCACCTTGGCCATGCTCGATCGCCTAGCCCCCGCCGTGGCCGCTGTCAGCTAAAACCCGCCCCCGGATCGTTTCCGCCAGCACCCCGCCCCCGGATCGTCTCAGGAGAACGCAATGAAACTCGGTTTGATGCTCGGCTATTCAGGCGCCCGCCTCGAGCTACCCGTCGACCTGGTCCAACGAGCGGAACAGCTCGGTTTCGACTCGGTCTGGACGGCAGAGGCCTACGGTTCCGACGCCATCACCCCGCTCGCCTTTCTCGCCGCCCGTACGAGCCGCATCCGTCTCGGTACCGGCATCATGCAGCTGGCCGGGCGCACCCCCACCATGTGTGCCATGCAGGCCCAAACGGTGGACGCCCTGGCCGGCGGGGGACGGGTCATTGCCGGGCTCGGGGTGTCGGGACCCCAGATCGTGGAGGGCTGGTATGGCCAACCGTGGGGCAAGCCCTACGACCGGCTCAAGGACTACGTCACCATCATGCGCAAGGTGTTCGAACGGGCCGAGCCGGTCAGCTACGAAGGCTCCGAGTACCAGCTGCCCTATCACGGGCCTGGCACTATCGGGCTGGGCAAGCCACTCATGTCCATCCTGCACACCAACCCCAACCTGCCCATTTGGTTGGGGGCCGGCTCGCCTGACACCATCCGGCTGTGCGCCCAACTGTGTGATGGCTGGTTCCCGATGCACTTCACCCCGCAGCGGTGGCCGCAGTGGAAGCCCTTCGTGGAGGCCGGCTTCGCTCGGGCCGGGGGCGGCAAGGGCTGGGGCGATTTCGAGATCCAGCCCATGGTCAGCGTGCTCATCACCGACGACGTACACAAAGCCCTCGAAGCGCAAAAGCCCGGCATCGCCTTGTACGTGGGTGGCATGGGGGCCAAAGGAATGAACTTCCACAACGACCACATGGTGCAACGGGGCTACGCCGATGCCGCGGTGCGCATCCAGGAGTTGTTCCTGGCCGGGCGCAAACGGGAGGCGGCGGACGCGGTGCCCGATGAGTACATCGACGAAGCCTGTCTGGTCGGCACCCCCGAACGCATCCGCCAGCGTTTCGGCGCATGGGTCGACACCGGGATCACCGGCCTGACCCTCAGCACCAACCAAAGCCACGCCCTTGAGGTCATGGCCGACATCGCCGAGCTGGCCCCGCTGTCTTGACCTTCGCCCTTCGGGTCAGAGAACCGGGAAAATGGAGTTGGCGACCCGTTCGGTTCGACCCAGGGCGTAGAGCACGGCCCAATCACCGTGCACCTGGCGGGCGATACCGATCAGTATGTCAACGACTAGGGCCGGGCCCTGGGCATCGGTGTCGGGGCGGGCCACGCCCACGCTGGCGGCCAGGTCGTCGAGGTGCACCAACACCTCGATCATGCGCGTCCGACAAAAGTCGTCGAGGGTCAGCATGCGTCCACCCAAGGCAGCCACCAGCCGATCGGTGGGTTCTTGCCCGAAACGGATCCGCATGGCCTGCGCCACCTCCGTCGCCCGAGCGGCCATGTCGAGATGCCCAACGGATGCCTCGGTGGCGGACACCTCCTTTATGCGCTGGTGGATCGGGGAATCGATGGCGGCGTGGAAGTAGGTGACCGGCGTAAGCAGTTCGTCGACGGGCCGGGCGGCAGGGTCGGTCCGATCGAGGTAGGCCAACGTCGCCCCCGCGGCACGCACCAGGTGAGCGCAGAGTCCGCCTACGGTCATGCCAGCCAGCGCGCTCGGGTCGTTCCAGTGCTCGGCTACCTCATCCCGCCCGATCAAGGACGCAGCCGCCTCGGTGGCCTCGATGACCAGGCCGCGCACGCGCTGAGATTCCGTCGCTTCCGTCGCTTCAGTCGTCGAGGGTGCGTTCATGGCGACGAAATGTAGTGGCGAAGGCGCCCTGACCCCTTTTCAAGCTGCCTGAGTGGTCGGCTCCTCACTTGCCGCGCCAACATCGATCACTTCCGCCGGGGCCCGGCGGAGCGGAGTCGATCCCGCTAACGTCAGCCCATGAGCGATGAACGCGAGCGGCTGCGCCGGCTCACCGTTGATTTCATGGACACCTTCAATCGCGCCGACCTCGACGCCATGATGGGCTTCTTCGCCCCCGACGGCGTTTATGACCAGTTCGACGGAACCCAGGCCGCCGGCTTGGAAGCGGTACGAGCCGCCTTCCAGCCACAGTTCGACGGTCACTTCGGTGAGATGAAGTTCCTCGACGAGGACCTTTTCATTGATGAGCGCACCGGCAAGGTGATGGCCAGCTGGGTCTGCACCCTGGAAGCCAGGGGCGAGCCCACCGCCTGGCGGGGCCTGGATCTGTTGCATTGGCAAGGCGATCAACTCGTCCACAAACTCACCTACGCCAAAGCCAAGGTGCTGCAGCTCGACGTCAGCTTGCGACCCTGATGAGGTGCTGGGCGCCCACTGGCTGCGAGGGGACCAGTGAACCCGTCCCACTGTGCCCAAAACGCGAAAAAGGGGCCGCGACGCAAGACTGCGCCGACGGCCCCTGGGTTTTCAGACGACGCGAACGTTTTGGGCTTCGATGCCCTTGCGCCCGGGGACGACGTCGAACTCGACGCGCTGGCCCTCCTGGAGGGACTTATAGCCCTCGCCCACGATGCTGGAGAAGTGGACGAACACGTCCTCCCCTGCCCCATCCTGGCCGATGAAGCCGAAGCCCTTCTCGGCGTTGAAAAACTTGACGCTACCTTGTGACACGCGATCTCTTCTCACTTTTTGTGACCCCACACTTTTGGGATCCCTTGCAGCGTACTCGCTGCGGCGGCCCTTCCCGTACGATGGGGAACGAAAGCCTCGAAACGTCGGACCCGCACCGGTCCAACCGGCAGCTCGCCCCCTCGGGAGGACGAAATGGAAACGATGAAACTTCCGCCGGTACAGGCCGCCTGCGTGTGGCGCGGCATCGATCTGGAGGCCAACCGCAGCTGGGAGTTCAGCCTGAGCGAGGCCCAAAAGGCCGAACTCGAAACAGCCCTGCAGACCATTCAGGACCGCGGTTTGCGCCTGGCCGAGATCACCTCCGAACATGCCGAGCTGGCCGGCCTACAGTCGCTGCTCAAGGCGTTGTCCCAGGAGCTCCAGCAGGGCCGGGGCATGGCTGTACTCCACGGTTTCCCGGTGGAGGGGCACTCCCTCGACGCTATCGAGAAGCTCTACTGGGCGCTGTGCAGCCACCTCGGTGGTGGCGTCACCCAAAACAGCGACGCCACCCTCATTCACTACGTGACAGAAGGCCGCTTGCGACCCAACCAGGGCAGCCGAGGGGTGGGCGTGCCGACCGAGTCCACCCTGCATGTGGACCTGAGCGATTGCGCCTCGCTGCTGTGTGTGCGCCAGGCCCCCGACGATCCCCCTAGCTGGCTGGCCAGCTCCAACTACGTGTTCAACGAGATCCTGCGTCGTCAGCCCGAGCTGATGGCCCCGCTGCTGGAGGGCTTCGAATGGGACCGGCTGGGTGAACACGGCGCCGACGAGACGCCCACCACCGGCTACCGGGTGCCGGTGTTCAGCGTGCAGGACGGCGTGGTTTCCTGTCGGTACAACCGCTACTGGATGGCCGCCGCCGACCGCCGTCACGACCGCCACAACCGGGCCGACCAACGCGCTGCGCTCGATCTGTTCGATGAGATCGCCGCCGAAGCCCGCCTGGCCTTCCGTTTCGAGCCAGGGGACATTCAATTCGTGAACAACTACACCGTTTTGCACGGCCGGGCCGCTCATCAATCCCAGTCCGAGGAGGACCAGATGCGCCTGCTCATGCGGATTTGGATCGATTTTCCTCAGGCCCGACCCGTTTTCGATGAGGCGATCCTGCGTTACGGCATCATCCGCCACGGGAATCTGGGATACACAGCCCAAGATCTGCTCGAGGGACGGGTCGGCGCCCAGCGGGCCCGCCGAGACGACGGCGCCCCCGCCCTGGTCTGACTGGGCTGCCTGGGCTGACCTGTTCTGACCGCGGGCCACGGTGCCCGCCGCCGGGAACTAGGGTCCGGCCATGTCGATCCATCTCGTCGTTGGTGGCTATCCGGCCGGTCAGAACGCCGGCCATGACATGAACACGGTGCGCCGGCGTCTGTTGGACCTGTTGGCCGAGCACCCCCGCGAAAACGTTACCGTTGCGAACGATTTCGCCGATCTGCACCGCTGGCTGGCGGTGAGCAAGCTGTTGGTGACCTACACCGCCGGCCCCTATCCCGACGGCGACAACCTGGCCGCGCTGGATGCCTGGCTGGCCGAGGGCGGACGCTGGTTGGCGTTGCACGGCAGTGCCGGGGGCAGGGCGGTACCGGTAGTGGAAGGCGGTCGGGCTCGTCGCATGGTGAAAGCCGGCCATCACCACACGTTGGGGGCGTTCTTCTTGAACCATCCGCCTATCCGCCGCTTCACCGTGGAGGTGGCGCCGGGAGCTGATCAAGCCAATCCTTCGGCCACCCAGCTGCTGGCAAACGTGCCCCTGGCGTTCGACACGGCCGACGAGCTGTATCTCATCGAGGTCACCGATCCCCAGGCCACTGTGCTGCTCACCACCGACCTGGCGGTGGACCCCACCCCCGAGCGTTTCGGCTTCGTGGTACCCCAGGACACCTCGCTGCTGGCCGACGGCCGCCGCCGGGCGTTGGGCACCCTGCGCCTGGTTGAGCGCAGCGACCGAAACGCCCCCGGAGGGGTGGCCTACCTCGCCTTGGGTCATTGCCACGGGCCTGGCAACAACATCCAACCCTTCGTCGACGCCTCGGTGGTGGCGGACGGCACCACGCCGCCCACCTTCACCGGCTCCTGGGATACCGAGGGGTTTGCCCAGTTGCTACGCAACGGCATCGCCTGGGGTCTGGGTCTGGTGTCTGGCGGCTGAGTCCGGGTCAGCTCGGGCTCGGCCCACCGAACGCTGGGCTGACCCTCCCCCCACGGCCTAAGTTGAAGCCCACCGGGGATGTAACTGCTGCAGGGGGACACGATGCCAACACCACCGTCGGAAGAACAGGTTCTGGCTTGGTTCGAGGATCTATCGAACTGGGGTCGGTGGGGTGAGGACGACCGGCTGGGCACGCTCAACCATCTCACCCCGGCCAAACGGGTGGCGGCCGCCCAGTTGGTTCGGGAGGGGTTTTCGGTGTCCTGTAGTTGGGACATCAGGACCGGCCGTCAGCCCGGCGCCACCGTGGAATCCCAGCGCTACATGCTCTCCACCGGGCTGGGCCTGGAGGAAGAGGGCCGGCGGGGCCTGATGGGCGGGGGCAGGGCCGGTGGCGCCCAGGAGTACATCGGCATGGTTTTCCACGGCCTCGACGTCACCCATCTCGACTCTCTCGCCCACCTTTTCTGGGACGGCAAGATGTACGGCGGCGCACCGGCGTCACTCGTTTCGGATCGCCAGGGGGCCTTGAAGCACGACGTGTTGGCGGTATCGGACGGCATCGTCACCCGCGGGGTACTGCTCGACATCGCCCGCCTGCGGGGGGTGGACGTGTTGGACGCCGATGATCAGGTCTACCCCGAAGATCTCGAGGCCGCCGAGCAAGCTGCCGGAGTGCGCCTGGAGCCGGGCGACGTGTTGTTGATGCGTACCGGTGAAGGCGGGGCCCGCATCGACCAGAAAAAGAACTACAACGCCAACAAACCCCGCTCGGGCTATCAAGCAGCCTGTCTGCCGTGGATGCACGAGCGGGGCATCGCCATGATCGGGTCCGACGTGGCCCAAGACCCCACCCCCACCGGCTACCGGACCGTCAGCATGCCGGTGCACATGGTGGGCATCGTGGCCATGGGCCTGTGGCTGATCGACAACTGCCAGCTCGAGGAGTTGGCCGCCACCTGCGCGCGGCTGGGACGCTGGGAGTTCCAGTTCGCGCTGGCCCCCATACGCTTCCAAGGTGTCACCGGCAGCCCCGTCAACCCGCTCGCCGTCTTCTGAGCCCCGCACCTGAGCACGGGAAAGCTCGGTAACGCCATGCGCATCGAAACGCCGTTGCTGATCATCGGAGGTGGCCCCGCCGCCTTGGCCGCCGCCGAGATCGCCAGCGGCTACCGCGTGGCCAGCCTGGTGGTTGGCCATGTCGCCGGCTTGGGCCCGAACCCGGAGTACCCCGTGGGCCTCGACGCCCAGGCGGTCGAGGCCCTCACCCCCCACGGGGTGCTCGACGTGTTGCGACCTTACCTGGTTGTGGCCGACCCGCCCACCCTTTCGCCCCACGTGTTCGAAGACATCCTCAAGCACCATTGTGTGGCCGACATGAACGTGACCGTGTACGACGCGATGCAGGTCGTGCCCGCTGTTCCAAACCATGCCCACGACGGGGACGGGGCGCTCCATGCGGTGCTGACCGACGGCAAGGCTCGGTGGGACCTGCATGCCGACGCGGTTATCGACACGTCCGGCTTTCCCACCGACCTTTCCGCGGCCATCAACCTGGCCGCCGCCCAGGTGCGAGCAATCCTCACCCGCGGCGCGTGAATCCCCCCATACGATCAGGTATGGGTGGACTCCATCACCCCAGCAGCGAGGTGAGCAGCTCGTTGGTGCGCGTACGCTCCTCGCGGGAGCCGAAGATGGAAGCGGCAAAGGTGGTGACGCCCACCGCGGCGATCCCCTCGATCCGTTCGGCCACCTCGGCCTCGGATCCGACCAGGGCCAGATCGGCCGGACCGTCGCAACCCTCCCGGTCCAACATGGCTCGGTAGCTGGGCAATTTGCCGTAGATGGCAAAGCTGCGAGCGGCGCGTTCCCTGGCCGCGTCCACGTCGTCAGTGACGCAGATGGGGAACCCGGCCACCACCTCAGGAGCGGGCCGGCCGGCGGCCTGGGCTGCCGCGGTCAGCGCCGGCACGGTCAGGTCGCGCAAGGTGTTGGGCCCTGTCATCCAGGTGATGGTGCCGTCGCACAGGCGACCGGTGACGCCCAGCAGCTGGGGCCCCAGGGCGGAAACCATCACCTTGGGGGCGGGTGCCCCTGGCACGGCGATCTCCGCCTGACAGGTCAAGGTTTCGCCCCGCACGTCCGCCTTCTGGGTGGCCAGCAGGGGCATGAGGATCTCAAGATACTCACGCATGTGGCGCACCGGCTTGTCAAAGGACATGCCCCACTGGCTCTCGATGACCACCTTGTGGGAGGGCCCGATGCCCAACACTAAACGCCCGCCGATGGCCTGGTTCACGGTTAGGGCCTGCTGGGCCAGCATTTGGGGATGGCGTGGGTAGGTGGGCACCACCGCCGTACCGATGCGTAGGTTGGGCAGGTCTTGACCGGCGACAGCGATGGCAGTGAGCGTGTCAGGCCCGAAGGCCTGAGGCACCCAGTAGCTGGCGAAGCCGCTCGCCGCGGCCCGAGAAAGCTCGGCTCGGGCGTTATCGATATCACTGAAGAATCCGAACAAACCAATTTCCATGGCCACGCACGTTAGCGGCCGGGCTGGTGCGGCGGCGCCAGTTGTGCGGCCAGTACCCCCGCCGCCACCGCCACCGCCGCAGCCAACCAGAACACGGGGCGAAACGATCCGGTGGCGTCACCCAGGAACCCGCCTAGCTGCGGGCCGACCATCAGCCCGGAGCCGAAGGCCAAGGTGGCCACCCCGTAGGCCGCGCCGAAATCCTCCGCCGCTATGGCGTCGCTCATGCGGGCGGCCACCGTGGTGGGGATCCCGGTGAAGGCGGTGCCGAACAAGAAGGCGGCGATGGTGGCCCAGGGGCGCAGGCCACTGGCGATGACCAACGCGGTGCTGGCCATGACGACGTAGGCGCCGACCATGGCCCGGGTCCGTCCGATACGGTCCGCCAGCGGTCCGAACAGGGGCCCGCCGGCGATGGTGCCCACCCCGAAACAGGAAAAGGCCAGCGAGGCCGCCCGAGCCGAATAGTTGGCGTCCTCTTCCAACACTGCCACCAAGAACGTCACCATCAAGGACATGCCCAGGCCGTAGAGGCCGTAGGAGCCGAGCAACGGTCGCCAACCAGGGACCATACGCAGCGCGGCCAGTCCCCGCTGGCCGTGCCGATGAGCACCGCGGTCGCGAAACCAGCGCAACCCGCCCACGGTGATGGCTACCGCCAAGCCCGCCTCGACCCGATACACCCAACGCCACTGGCCCTCGGGCACCACGGCGTCGAGCA
>JANPEN010000608.1:0-7303 GCA_031422955.1 Acidimicrobiia bacterium | reverse complement strand
CCACCTCGACCGCTCAGCCGCCTTGCGCACCGGGTCAGGTGCGCGACGGCGTCACCGGCTCGTGCCGCGACCCGCTGGCCGGGGGCGGCGCCCAGCAGCTACCGGTGAGCGGGCGTGACAGCCGCTCGTTGGCCACCACCGGGGCGCTGTTCTTGCTGTCGGGCCTCTGCCTGGTCTTCGCCTACCGCCGCAGCGGTGGCGTGGCATCGCCCACCTGAACCCTGGGTCCCCGCCACCCCGTGGCGCGGGTCGCTAGCGTGTCCCCGCCGATCGGCGCCGGCGATCAGCAAGGAGGCGTGCTGTGCCAGCAACCGTGATCGTGGGCGCCCAATGGGGCGATGAGGGCAAAGGTCGTTTCACCGACCTCATGAGCAAGGAAACCGAGTTCGTGGTCCGCTACCAGGGCGGCCACAACGCCGGCCACACCTTGGTGGTAGACGGCGAGAGCTATGCCTTGCAGTTGGTGCCCTCGGGGGTGCTCTACGACCACATCACCCCCGTGATCGGGAACGGCGTCGTGGTCGATCCCCAGGTGTTGATCAAAGAGATGGATACCCTCGAACGGCGGGGGGTCTCCACCAAACGCCTCAAGCTCAGCGGTAACGCCCACCTGATCCTGCCCTATCACCAGGAACTCGACGCGGTGAGTGAGCGGTACCTGGGCAAGAACAAGCTGGGCACCACCAAGCGAGGGATCGGCCCTGCCTACGCCGACAAGTCCGCCCGCATCGGCCTGCGGGTCCAGGACCTGCTCGATCCGATCATTTTCCGGGCCAAGCTGGACATCGCCCTGCGGGAAAAGAACCAGGTCCTGACCCGGGTCTACAACCGTTTGCCAATCGACGCCGAGGAGATCGCCCGGATCTACCTAAACCAATGCCTGCCCCGCTTGGCGCCCCACATCGCGGACACCGTGTCCATCATCCACGAGGCGCTGGAGGCCGACAAGCTGGTGCTGCTGGAAGGCGCCCAGGCCACCTTCTTGGATCTCGATCACGGCACCTATCCCTACGTCACCTCCTCCAACCCCGTGGCCGGTGGCGCCTGCACCGGGGCCGGCATCGGGCCCCGCCACATCAACAGGGTCATCGGGGTGGCCAAGGCCTACGTCACCCGGGTCGGGGCGGGTCCTTTCCCCACCGAGTTGCACGACGCGGTGGGCGAGGAGCTCGTCGAGCGGGGTCATGAGTTCGGCACCAACACCGGCCGCCGCCGCCGCCCGGGTTGGATTGACACGGTGATGTTGCGCCACGCGGTGCGGCTCAACTCCATGTCCGAGCTGGCCATTGCCAAACTCGACATACTTGACAGTATGGATACGGTCCGGGTGTGCACCGGCTACCGGCTCGACGGGGTGTTGCGCACCGACCTGCCCTACCACCAGTCCGAGCTGCATCGGGTCGAGCCGGTCTACGCCGATCTGCCGGGCTGGAAGACCGATCTCGGCCACGTCCGCGAGCGCCATCAGTTGCCTCGGCAGGCGGCGGACTTCCTCGCCTTCGTCAGCGCCCAGGTGGGTGTGCCGGTGACCATGGTGGGGGTCGGTCCCGGGCGGGATCAGTACTTCCACTGGGACACGGTGTGATAGGGCCGGCTGCCCGGGGCGCACGCGGGGTCCGCCGATGAGCGTCCCCAACGTCCTGGCCGATCGCTACGCCTCCCCCGAGATGGCCGCTATCTGGTCGCCCGAGGCCAAGGTCCGCCTCGAGCGTGAGCTGTGGTTGGCTGTCCTGGCCTCCCAGCAGTCTCTGGGGCTCGCCGTTCCTGCCGGCGCTCTCGAAGCATACCGTTCGGTATTGTCCCGGATTGATCTGGATTCGATCCGGGAACGCGAACGGGTCACCCGTCACGATGTGAAGGCCCGTATCGAGGAGTTCAATGCCCTCGCCGGTCACGAGGCCATCCACGTCGGGCTGACCTCCCGAGATCTGACCGAGAACGTCGAGCAGCTGCAGATCTATCGTTCCCTGCAGCTGGTGAGCGACCGAGCGCTGGCCGTACTGGCCCGTATGGCCGAGCGGGCCGAGCTGCACGCCGACGTGGTCCTCGCCGCTCGGACCCACAACGTGGCCGCCCAGCCCACCACCTTGGGCAAGCGCTTCGCCAACGTCGGCGAGGAGCTGCTGATCGCCTACCGGCGCCTGGAGGATCTGCTGGCCCGCTACCCGTTGCGGGGCATCAAGGGCCCGGTGGGGACCCAGGCCGATCTCCTCGATCTGTTCGACGGCGACCAGGCCAAGGTGGCGGCCCTGGAGGCTCAGGTGGCCGACCACCTCGGCCTACCGGCCGCGCTGGGATCCGTTGGTCAGGTCTATCCCCGCTCCTTGGATTTCGACGTGGTCACCGCCTTGGCCCAACTGGGTTCTGGCCCGGCCAACCTGGCCCTCACCATTCGGTTGATGGCCGGACACGAGCTGGCCACCGAGGGCTTCAAAGAGGGCCAGGTCGGCTCCTCGGCCATGCCCCACAAGATGAACACCCGCTCCGCTGAACGCATCGGTGGGCTTTTGGCGGTGCTGCGTGGGCACGTGACGATGGCTTCTTCGCTGCTGGGCGACCAGTGGAACGAGGGCGATGTCAGCTGCTCGGTAACCCGCCGGGTGGTGCTGGCCGATTCGTTCCTGGCCCTGGACGGTCTCTTGGAGACAACCCTGGAAGTACTGGCCGACTTCGGCGTCTATCCCGCGGTGGTCGAGGCCGAACTGCAGCGTTACCTCCCGTTTCTGGCCAGTACCCGCCTCATGCTCAGCGCCGTACGGCGCGGTATGGGCCGGGAGGAAGCCCATCACGTGGTGGGCGAACACGCGGTGGCGGTGGCCCGGGCCATGCGGGAGGACGGTTCGGCCAACGACCTGCTCGACCGGCTCGGCGCCGACCCTCGGTTCCCGTTGGCCAGCGCTGAGCTACGGGCGTTGTTGGCCGACCACCAACAATTCGTTGGCCGGGCCAGAGACCAGGTCGACGCCTTCGTCGCCACCGTGGCTTCCCTCCGAGCCGCCTCCCCCGACGCTGCCGCCTACCATGGCCGCCCGACACTGTGACCGAGTCGGGCCGGACCGTGGGCGAGGATTCGTCGTTTGCCTGGAGGAAACCCAGCGGTCCGACGCGTCGCTTCAGGCTTAGGGTTGGCTTAGGGTAGGGCAAGCGTCCTTAACGGCGTGGTCGTGACCAGCGACGGTGGTGTGGGCACCCGGCCGGTTTGGTCTAGTTCACCGCGCGAGGATGATTGGGTGATCGTGCAGTCTGCTCAGCCCTCGGGGACGGTGACGTTTCTTTTTACCGACGTCGAGGGTTCGACGCGGTTGTGGGAACAGCGGCGGGAGGCGATGCGGGTAGCCTTGGAGCGCCACGACGAGATCGTGCGCTCGGCTATCGAGTTTCGCGGTGGGTATGTGTTCTCTACGGCGGGTGATGCCTTCTCCGCTGCTTTCGCAACGCCGGGGGAGGCGGTAGCCGCCGCGGTGGACGCGCAGCGAGCCCTCCAGGCCGAGCCTTGGCCGGATGGGGCAGGCATCCAGGTTCGGATGGGTATTCATGTTGGTGTCGCCGATCAACGCGACGGTGACTACTTCGGTCCGGCAGTGAATCGATCCGCACGACTGATGGGTCTGGCCAGCGGAGGTCAGATGCTGGTGTCCTTGGCCGTGGAGGAGCTCGTCCGGGACGATCTGGCCTCGGGCGTCGGACTTCGGGCGCTTGGCGAGCACAAGCTGCGCGGCCTGTCCCGCCCCGAGACAGTATTCCAGGTAGTTGGACCAGGGGTGGCCCATGAGTTCCCGCCCCTGGAGTCAGCTGCCTTGGTGCCGGGGAACCTGCCGTCGCCGGTGTCGAGCTTCGTGGGTCGACTGAATGAGGTCAAGGAGTTGGCCGCGGCGCTCGACGGACGGCGGCTGGTGACCCTGGTCGGGCCGGGCGGTGTCGGCAAGACCCGCCTGGCGATCGCGACAGCCGCGACATTGGCAGATGCGTTTCCCGATGGAACGTGGTTCGTAGAGCTGGCGCCGATCGGTGCTTCTGACGCCGTGGTTCACGCCGTAGCCTCAACCCTGTCGGTCCTACGCGAAGAGGACTCGACCATGTTGGAGTCGGTGGTCGGATCCCTCGCTGGTCGCCGGGCGTTGGTGGTGTTGGACAACTGTGAGCACGTGATCGACGCAGCGGCAGAAATCGCCCTGGCGATCGGACAGGGGGCTGCACCGGTGACCGTGATGGCCACGAGCCGAGAACCACTCGGCGTTTCGGGTGAGCAGGTGTGGCCAGTTGGACCCCTGGATCCAGCAATCGAGGCGGTCGAGTTATTCGTGGAACGAGCCCGTTCCGTCAACCCGTCCTTTGCCCTCGCCGGCAGCGATGACCGCGATGCCCTCGCCGGCTTATGTGTCCGGCTCGATGGTATTCCATTGGCGGTGGAGTTGGCGGCGGGTCGGGTCCGTTCTATGACAGTGCGAGAGCTCGCCGTCCGGCTCGATGACCGTTTCCGGTTGCTACGCGGCTCGCATCGGGCTGTCACAGAACAGCGCCAAGCGACGTTGTTTGCGACTGTCGAATGGTCCTACCAATTGCTCGAAGAAGACGAGCAGGTGTTGTTCGACCGGCTAAGTGTTTTCGCCGGTAGCTTCGATGCCGCCGCCGCCGAAGGGGTGTGTTCCGACGACCGGCTCGATCAACTCGACGTTGTTGATCTACTTGATTCGCTGGTTCATCGATCGATGGTGCGAGCAGATCAGCCCACCCAGCGTGGAACCCGGTTCTCGCTGCTCGAAACGATGCGCCAGTTCGGGCGTGACCGACTTACCGCCCGAGGCGAGTATGGAGCGTTTCAGTCCGCTCACCTCCGCTATTACGCGTCAGTGGCTAGCCAGGGCCGGGAGTGGTTCGAGGGCTCCGCAAACCTAGCCGGGCCCGACGTCCTCGGTGGTGAATGGGCCAACCTCCGTGCCGCGGTGCAGCACGCGCTTTCAACCGACCAACCACAACCGCTTGAAGAGATCCTTCGCGCTGCCTACTTCTTCGCCATTTTCACCAACCGCCAGGAGTATTACGAGTGGGCGAGCCAAGCAACTGCGGTGGCCGGTATCAGCGCATTCGTGTGGGGCGCGGCCGGGTGGGCTGCAAACATGGACGGCAGCTTCAATGAGGCCATTGAACTCGGTAGACGTGGTCTTGAACTCGTAGCGGACCATACAGATCCCGAAGCCTGGGCTTGTTGGTTCGCTGTCACCGTCGGATACTTTCACAGCGGCAGCGTCGAGCAATCAACTCCCGCTGTGTACGCGCTCATTGCGGCGAGCGGCGAGGACCATAACCGCTGCGCCATCGCAGCAGGCTTGGGCGCCTTCGTTGCGGCTGCGGGCCGGCCGGACGAAGTCGACGCCCTGGCCGAGCAGGCTCGCCGCCACGCGAAGCTCGGTCACAGCCCGGTCATTCAATCGTTCGCTGAGTACCTCGTCAGTCGCGCCGCCTTTACACTCGGACGTCTAGAGGAGTCCGCGGCCGCCACTCACCGGGTACTTGCCCTTGCCCGACAGTCCGGAGCCGTGACCATCGAGTCTGCTGCGCTGATGAACCTCGCGCTGTGCACCCCCGAAGACGGATCGGCCCAAACGCGATCGCTGTGGTCCGACACGCTCGTGCACCTCCAGCGATTCCGGAACTGGACCAATACCTGGACCGCGCTCGAGGGCCTAGCATCAGATTGGGCGGGTCGCGACCTGATCGAACAGGCAGCGACCCTGGCGAAATACATCAGCCAACACGGAGCAGCTTCGCCAAGCCTGACCGAGCGCCGGCAGCGCATGACCGAGATCCTCCGCCAGCACCCTCAAGTCACCCAAGCTCTCGCGAACGCTCCCGATCTCGACCGAGACCAGGTCGTGGAATACGCGCTCCAACGGCTCACCGTCGATCCGTCTGACCGAGGCCGAATCGTGGTAGCGCAGCGTTTCCGTTAGTTTCGCGTAGGCCACCAGGGGCCATTGGTCGCAGTCCTTGCCGCAGGCCCGAGTTCCGGCGAAACCGGGTACGCCTGACGTGCGGGAACGGCGAGACGATGGGCGCGCTGAGAGCCCTGGCAGCACATCGGAAGGACCTCATCGTTGAGGCTCACTCCAGAGGTCCACCGCGGTGAGCGGTCGAGTCCGCTGATGTGGGGGTGCTATCGGGCGCTCTGTCAGGGTTGATCCCGAGCGCTGCGACAGGCTACGAGCGGGTTTATTGCGTGTGCTATCGAGTGGATGGATGGCGTTCGAGTTTGGCTGACCTAGTCCCAGGCGGCGGGTAGGGTGCTCGTATGGATGCCAATGGGATGTGGACCGCGGCCGAGCTCGAGGTGCTTACGCCCAACGAGCGCGACGCGGTCGTTCGCGCCGGCTTCGTCACCGACCCCGACAAGATCCCAGCTGGTCTGATCGAGCGCGGTCGCCGCAAGGCCGACGCACGCATCGAAGCCACCGAAAGCAACCAGTCGGCTCGGTGAGCCGGCGCAGCGTCCGTCGACGCGCCGTTCTTCGTCGAGCTCGACGCTCAGCTCGGTGAGACGCGCGGACCCAACGGTGAGCCATCTGCCACCGACTTCTTGTTGATGGATCTGCCAACGATCGCAGACGCGTTCGCCGAGCGCTTCGACGACTTCCCTCTGATGTACCCCGATCGCGACGACTATCGCTACCTGGTCACCACCGGCCGGCTGGTGCGGGCCGCGATGGTCGTCGGCCAACTGGTTGCGGACGGCTCCATCGTCCTGTTCGGGATCGAAATCGACCCGGCCTGACGACGATGGCGCTGCGGTGCACGTCCACGAAGTCGCACCGCTCAACGATCACTTCCATTTCGATCAACCCCTTCCGGTTCGACTGCTACTCGGCGCCGGGTTGGCAAGGGGTCTCGTCACGAAGAGACTGAGCTCAGATAGGTGCTTGCGCTGGCAGGCTCGCTCAATCACGCTCACCGTCGGTGACGGGGCTCGTCAGGGCTAAAGGAAGGTGAGGTCGGTGGTCGCTGCGGCGCGTGTAGTTGTAGGGCATGGTCGGCCAGGCCGAGCTGGTCGCGGATCGTCTCGACCAGCTGGCCCGTCGAGCGACCGTCGTAGGTGCCGATTCCGGTGATTTCGCTCGCAGGATATCGCGGGGACGGACCGCCTCCGGAAACTGAACAGCGCCCCCGCGGAGGCGCTGACCAGATCCTTCCGGTGGTCGGGACCGGCGTCGATCCGGTGACCCCGCGCTTTTCAGGCGCGTGCTCTGCCTACTGAGCTACCCGACCAAATGACCTCCCGCCCCGAAGGGCGAGCGGCGGGGCGGTCCCG
>JANPEN010000607.1:0-12643 GCA_031422955.1 Acidimicrobiia bacterium | reverse complement strand
GGGGGAGGCGCCGCTGGCGCCGTCGGGGGCGCAGCCCCCGAACAAGTGCGGCCGAGGGAGCGCTAGCGAGCCATGATCGAGCGTGAGGATGTTGAGCGAGCCGCCGCCCGCCTGGCCGGGGTCAGCTACCGCACCCCCGTGCTGTGCAGCGCTGCCCTGAATGAGCGGGCCGGGGCCGAGCTTTTCATCAAGGCCGACTGCTTTCAGCGCACCGGCTCGTTCAAGTTCCGGGGTGCTTACAACGCGCTGGCCGCCATGAACCCCGCCCAACGACAGCGCGGGGTGGTGACGGGTTCATCCGGCAATCACGGCGCGGCGGTGGCCTTGGCCGCCCGCCTGTTCGGGGTGGCCGCCACCGTGGTCATGCCCAGCGACGCCCCCGCCAACAAACGTGCCGCGACCGAGGGGTATGGCGCCACCGTGCTCAACTACGACCGCTACCAGGAGGACCGCGACGCCATCTGCGCCCAACTGGCCGAGCGTGACGGTCTCATCATCGTGGCGGCCTATGACCATGACCAGGTCATGGCTGGACAGGGAACGTTGGCCCTCGAGCTCTTCGATGAAGTCCCCGACCTCGACGTGCTGGTGGTCTGTGTGGGCGGCGGCGGGCTCATGGCCGGCTGTGCCACGGTGGCCAAGTCCCAGCACCGCCCGGTTGAGGTCATCGGGGTCGAACCCGAGGCCGGCGACGACCATCGCCGCAGCCAGGCCGCCGGTCGACGCATCAGCCTGGAGGAGGTGCCGCGTTCCATCGCCGACGGCCAGCTGGTCCGCACTCCCGGCGAGTTGACCTTCGCCGTCAACCAGCAGCGGGTGGACTGCTTCGTGACGGTCACCGACGAGGAGATCGTGGCCACCATGGTCCTGCTTTTCGAACGGCTGAAGGTCGTGGCCGAACCGAGCGGGGCGTCGGCGCTGGCCGCGGTGGTCCACCGCGGTGTGTATCGCCCCGGGGCCCGCATCGGGGTGACGTTGTCGGGTGGCAACGTGGATGCCGAGCGGTTCTGCGCCCTGGTCGCTCGTCAGCAGGCAGACTGAAGCGGAACGAGGGAGTTTCACGGTGATGCAGGACGAAACAGCGAGCCACCACCACGACCCAACCGACGGCCCCGCCGCCGTTACCAGCCAGAATCAAAGGGCTGAGCGTCTGCGCCAGCTGCACCAGCCCGCCGCCCCGCTGCTGTTGGTCAATGTCTGGGACGTGGCCTCGGCCAAGGCGGTGGCCTCCACCGGTGCCCCTGTTATCGCCACCTCGAGCGCGGCCATGGCCTGGATGCTCGGGGGCCAAGATGGCTCGGGCGCCGCTCATAGCGGCTTCTTCGAGATGGTGGCGGCCATCAGCGCGGCGGTGGCGCCCTTGCCGTTGACGGTGGACATCGAGGCTGGCTTTGGCACCACCCCGGCCCAGGTGGCCGCCACCGTGCGCAAGGTGGTGCTGGCCGGGGCGGTCGGCATCAACCTGGAGGACGCGGTGTTGCCGGCCGGGCCCGGCCCCAAGCTGTTCGACATCGATCGCCAGCAGGTGCGCCTGCGGGCCGCTCGGGCGGCCGCCCAGGCCCTGGGGGTGGCCCTGGTCATCAACGCCCGCACTGATGTGTATCTGGCCGAGCAGGGCGAGCCGGCGCAGCGTCCCGCCCTGGCCATCGAGCGGGCCAACGCCTACGTGGCTGCAGGGGCGGACTGCGTGTTCATTCCCGGCCCCCGGGACGCGGCCACCCTTGGGCAACTTGCCGCCGGTGTGCACGGTCCGCTCAACGTGTTGGCCGTACCCGGCTCGCCCGCCCCGGCGGAGCTGGCCGAGCTTGGGGTGGCTCGCATCAGCTTGGGCTCCTGGGCGGCCAGGGCCACCTTGGGTCTCATGCAGCGCATCGCTCAGAGCGTGGCCGCCACCGGGAGCTACGGATCGTTGGAAGGGGCGCTGTCCTACCCGGCCAGCCAGATGCTGCTGGCCTCGGAGAGCCCAGGGCCCCTGACCCCACGCTGAGAGGCGAAACTGCGGCTACCCCCCAAACGCGGTGAGCTGCACCCCGGTGAGCAGGGCTGCGAGGGCGGCGAAGAGCCCAACTGCGCCCCACACGGCCAAGCCTGCCTTGGTCTTGGCCCGACCGTGGAGGAAGGCGCCCAGTCCCGACGCCGCCACCAGGAACAGCTTCACAAACAAGGTGACCTGATAGTTGGTGGGGGAGTCGGCCATGGAGATGGATCCCACGTTCCACAGCCCGGTCACCACCGCCAGGCCGAACGCCGGCCAGGCCACTCGGTTGAACTGTTGGCCGATGCGTTTGGGCAGGTCGCCCCCCGAGGCCCGCAGGGCGGGCAACAGCCCCAGCAGGGTGATCTGACCGCCGACCCAGACGGTCACGCCCAGTAGATGCAGCGTCAAACGGATGGTGCGAAGGGAAAGGGGCAACATGATGGCCCGGTTCTACCTGATCCACCGGCCGCCACCCCACTCAGGCTTGCTACGCGCCGCGGCTTGCTTGGAGCGCGTAGGCTCCCGGCATGAGGCCACCGCTCTATCCGCCCGGGGCCCGGGCCCTGCAGAACCAGTTCGACACCACCCGTCTGGCTGACCGGCTGGAGGAGCGCGCGGTGGCCGACGAGCTGGAGGACTGGCACGTCAAGGCCATTGAACGGGCCACCTTCTTCTTCCTGGCCACCGTGGATGTAGACGGCTGGCCCGACGTTTCCTACAAGGGCGGCGCGCCTGGGTTCATGGCGGTGTTGGACCGCTCGACGTTGGCCTTTCCCAGTTACGACGGTAACGGCATGTTCCGTTCCATGGGCAACATTGCCGATACCGGTAAAGCCTCGCTGCTCTTTGTCGACTTCGACCGTCAGAAACGCATCCGGGTCCACGCCAGCGCGGTGTTGCACCACGAGCCCGAATGGTTGGATCGTTTCGCGGAAGCGGAGCTGGTGGTTGAGTTACGTATCGGGCGCTCATTCTCCAACTGCCCACGATATCTACATAATATGCGTGATGGAGTCTTGTCGCCCCACGCTCCTCGCGAGGGTCACACGGTGGCGCAACCAGAGTGGAAGGCCATGCCGGAATGGCAAGAGGTCCTGCCCGACCGGGAGAGCTAGCGCGCTAGATCACCCCGGCGGAGCGTAGGGCTTCGACATCGTGCCCGAGGCCGCCGTACACCTCGTCGTTGTGGTGACCGAAGCGAGGGCTGAACGACAGCCGGCGAGGGGGCTCGCCGCCGAGGCGGATGGGGCTTTGGGGTAAGGCAATCATCCCGTAGTCGGGGTGGTCGATGTCTCGGATTGCCTCACGCTGGCGTAGATGGGCGTCCTGGGATACCTCCAACAGGGTGCGCACGGGGGCGGCGGGCACCCGAAATCGCTGGCAGGTGGCGAACACCTCGTGCTTGGTCAGCGCGGTGGTCCAGGTCTCGACGATCTCGTCGACCTCGTTGAGGTGAGCGGACCGCGAAGTATTGTCCACGTAGCGGGGGTCCGCGATCAGCTCGGGCCGGGCCATGGCGTTCGCCAGGTTGGTCCAGTGCTCTTCGGCCGTGCACATGAGGGCAATAGCGCCGTCCACGGTTGGATACACGTTGTAGGGAGCGACGGCCAGGCCGCTGTGGCGGTTGCCGGTGCGCCCCACGGAGCCCGAGCCGATCAGGGTGCCCCAGTTGGAGGCCATGGCCATGAGGGTGACCTCTTGCATGGCCACCTCCACGTGGGAGCCGACCCCGCTGCGCTCGCGCTGGTACAGGGCGGTCATCAGCCCGCCGTAGAGATGCACCCCACCGAGAAAGTCCGCCACTTGGGGCCCGGCCTTGACCGGGGGACCGTCGGGGAACCCGGTCACCGACATGGCCCCGCCGTAGGCCTGCACGGTCAGGTCCATGGCCAGCCGGTCGCGGTCGGGCCCGGACAGGCCGTAGCCCGTACCCGATCCGTAGCACAGTCGAGGGTTGCGCTCATGCAGCGTCTCCCAGCCCACCCCTAGGCGGTCGAGCACCCCAGGGGCGAAGTTCTCGATGAGGACATCGGCGCGATCCACCAGGTCCAACAACAGCTCGATACCGCGAGGGTGCTTGAGGTTGAGGGTGACGTCGCGCTTGCCCGAGTTGAGAATGGCAAAGGGCACCGAGCCGCCTTGCACCTGCTCGCGACGCCGTAGGGGCTCGCCCCGGGGCGGCTCGATCTTGAGCACGTCGGCCCCGCCGGCTGCGAACAGGAACCCGCAATAGGGGCCCTGGTACACCTGGCCCAGATCCAGCACGACCAGCCCGTTCAGTGGCCCGGGAACGGGAACGGCGTTCATGAGCCGATCACGTCGCGGCCGTAGCGGGCCACGCTGGCCGGGTCGCTGACCTGGGTGCCAACGCCGACCACCCCGGTGACGGGGACCAGCACCCGGTGCACCCCCCGCCGCTCTAACTCCGCGATGTCGGCGGGGTCCTCCGGGGCGCTCACCGTGAACTCGATGCTGTCGGGGTCGCGTCCGGCCGCCTCGGCGGCGCGTCGCATCTCATCAATGAGCTCCCAGGGCTGGGAACGGGCGGGGAAGTAGCCGTCGCCCAGGCGACCGGCCCGGCGGGCGGCCAGCTTGGTCTGGCCGCCGACGATGACGGGGATGTTTCCTGCTGGTTGGGGCCGGCACCAGATGTTGTCGAAGTTGACGAAATCGCCGTGGTAGCTGGCCGGTCCCTCGCTGCACCACAGGGCTCGCATGGCCGCCACGTAGTCATCGGCCCGGCGGCCGCGGTCCGCGAAGGGGACGCCGAGGGCGGCGAACTCCTCGGCCAGCCAACCCACCCCGATGCCCAACAGCATGCGCCCGCCGCTGAGATGGTCGATGGAGGCGAGGGTCTTGGCCAGCACCACCGGGTTGCGTTGGGGCAGGATCAGCACCCCGGTGGCCAGCTTGATCCGTGTGGTCACGCCGGCCACGAAGGTGAGCCAGATGAGCGGATCGGGAATGGACATGGCGTTGTTGTCAGTCATCTTGCCGTTGGCGCCGTAGGGATAGACCGACTCGTAGCTGTCGGGCACCACGACATGCTCGATGGTCCAGATCGACTCGAAGCCGGCCTCCTCCGCCGCCTGGGCGATGTCGATGGCCGGGCCCGGCTCGGTGTAGGGACCCAGGTTGGCGTAACGCAATCCGAACTTCATCGCTCTCCTTCGTGCTGGCACGGTATCGTCCCGGCGGTGTTCGTGCTTGCCTCGGCTTCGCCCCGCCGCCGCCAGCTGCTGGAGCAACTGGGGTTGAGCTTTTCCGTCCATCCCGCCGACATCGATGAATCCGTCCGCCCCGGCGAGGCCCCCGCCGCTTACGTGGCCCGCCTGGCCGCCGAGAAAGCCGCGGCGGTCGCGGGCCCGGGCCTGGTGGTGCTGGCCGCGGACACGACGGTGGATCTGGAAGGGGAGATCTTTGGCAAGCCTGGGGATGGCCTGGAGGCGGCGGCGATGCTGCGGCGTCTGTCGGGCCGAACGCATCTGGTCCACACCGGAGTCGCCGTCAACGCAGAGGTGTTCGTGGTGTGCAGCGAGGTGCGCCTCATCGATCTGACCGAGCGGGCCATCGAGTGGTACGTGGGCACCGGTGAGCCTCTCGACAAGGCCGGCGCCTACGCCATCCAGGGAGCGGGAGGCGCCTTCGTGGCCGCAATAAACGGCAGCTTCTCCGGCGTGGTCGGCCTCCCGCTGGCTGAGACCCTGGCTGCGTTACGACGCGCCGGTGTGGCGCTGCCGTAGCGGCCAGCCAACACTCGAACCCGGCTGCCGGCCCGGAGTAGCTTCGGCCCATGCCCACCCCTGAAGGTGCCATTCGCGTCGCCAACTGCAGCGGTTTCTACGGCGACCGTATCGCCGCTGCCCGCGAGCAGGTGGAGGGGGGCGACATCGACTATCTCACCGGGGACTGGTTGGCCGAGCTGACCATGTTGATCTTGGCCCGCACCCGGGCCGGGGGGCGCGGCGGGGGTTGGGCCCGCACCTTTCTCACCCAGATGGAACAGGTGCTGGGCACGTGCTTGGATCGCGGTATCAAGGTCGTTTCCAACGCCGGGGGGCTCGACCCGGCCGGTTGTGCGGGGGCCGTGCAGGAGCTGGCGGCCAAGCTCGGCCTGGCCCCTCGCATCGCCTACGTGGCCGGCGACGACCTGGTGCCGCGCCTGGCGCAGTTGCAGGCCGCCGGCATCCACTTCAACAACCTCGACACCGGTGAGTCGTTGACCGACAAGGGGGTCGAGGTCATCACCGCCAACGCGTACCTGGGTTGCTGGGGCATCGTCGAGGCCCTCGACCGGGGGGCCAACGTGGTGGTCGCCGGCAGAGTGACCGACGCGGCGGTTGTCATGGGCCCACCCGCCCACGCCTTCGGTTGGTCCCGAACCGACTGGGACCGCCTGGCTGGCGCCTGTGTGGCCGGTCATGTCATTGAGTGCGGGGCTCAGGCCACCGGCGGGAACTACTCCTTCTTTACCGAGGTTCCCGGTATGGACTACCTGGGTTTTCCCATTGCCGAGGTGTTCCCCGATGGCTCCAGTGTCATCACCAAGCATGCTGGCACCGGCGGCCAAGTCTCTATCGGTACCGTCACCTCACAGCTTCTCTACGAGATTGGCTCGCCCCAGTATCTCAACCCAGATGTGGTGTGCCGTTTCGACACCATAGCGCTGGAGGAGTTGGGGCCGGACCGGGTCCGCATCTCCGCCACACGGGGGGAGCCGGCCCCGCCCACTCTCAAGGTGGCCATGAACTACCAGGGAGGGTTTCGCAACGGCTTTACCTTCTGTTTGACCGGGCTCGACATCGAGGAGAAGGCGGCGTTGCTGCAGCGCCAGATCTGGGCCAGCTTTCCTGAAGGCGCCGAACATTTCGACCAGGCCCGGGTGCAGTTGCTGCGCACCGACAAAGAGAACCCCGCCACCAATGAGGAAGGCACCGCCCTGCTCAAGTTCACGGTCAAAGACCGTGACGAGCGCAAAGTGGGGCGCTCCTTCGCCAACGCCGCGGTGGAGATCGGCTTGGCCTCGATCCCCGGCTTTTATGGTTTGTCGGGGGCGCCGGGGCCCGCTTCGCCCTACGGGGTGTACTGGCCGGCACTGATCCCAGCGGACTTGGTGGCCCAGGAGGTGGTGCTGCTGGGCGAAGGTGCCACCACCGTCGACAACACCCCCGGCGGCCTGGTTGGCGCACCGGTTGACCCAGCTCCGGTGCCGTTACCGGGTGCGGCCGAGTCGTCGGCGCCCGGCCGGGAGCCGAGGGTGTCGGTGCCGCTGGGCAAGTTGTTCGGGGCTCGTTCGGGCGACAAAGGCGGCAACGCCAACGTCGGGCTATTCGCTCGTTCTGCCGCCGCCTACGCCTGGCTCGAACAATTCCTCACCGTGCAACGCCTGCAGCAACTGCTGCCAGATGCCGCCGGTCTCGAGATCCGGCGCTACCTGTTGCCCAATATCTGGTCGGTCAACTTCGTCATCGTCGGGCTGTTGGAGGAGGGCGTGGCCGCGTCCTCCCGTCAGGACGGCCAAGCCAAAAGCCTGGGCGAGTACGTTCGAGCCAAGCTCGTGGATATACCGGAGGTGTTGCTGTGAACGACCACGACCATAACCATGACCACAACGATGATCACGATCACGATGATCATTCCGATGTGCCGCCGGAGGTGGCCCTGCGGGCCAAGGCGCTGCAGTCCCTGCTGCTGGAGAAGGGCCTCATCGACCAGGCCAGCGTCGACCGGATCATTGAGGCCTATGAGCACCGCATCGGTCCTCATCTGGGGGCCAAGGTCATAGCCCGAGCCTGGACCGACGCGGCCTACCGCCAGCGCCTGTTGGCCGACGGGATCGGCGCGGTAGAGGAACTGGAGATTGGCGGCTGGCGTCACGGCACCCGCTTGGTCACCGTGGAAAACACCGCTGAGGTCCACAACGTCGTGGTCTGCACCCTCTGCTCGTGCTACCCCATTCAACTGCTCGGTCTACCGCCGGTCTGGTACAAGTCGGCGCCGTATCGTTCGCGGGTGGTCATGGATCCCCGCGGGGTGCTGGCCGAGTTCGGTACCGACGTAGCCCCCACCGTCGAGGTGCGGGTGTGGGACTCGAACTCAGAGGTTCGCTACCTGGTGCTGCCCCAGCGCCCGCCCGGCACCGACGGGTTGAGCGAAGAGCAGCTGGCCGCCCTGGTCGGTCGCAACGCCATGATCGGGGTCGAAGTGGTGCCGCCCCCCCAGACGGTGCGAGCATGAACGGCCTGCACGACCTGGGCGGCATGCACGGCTTCGGCCCGATCGCGGCCGAGCCCCAGGACCACGAGCCCTTGTTCCACCACCCCTGGGAGGCGGACGTACTGACCAGCATGTTGGCCACTCTGCGGCTGGGTCAGTGGAGCCTCGACGAGTTCCGCTCCACCATCGAGCACCAGCCCCCGCTGGAGTACCTGCGGCGGACCTACTACGAGAAGTGGTTGGTCGCCCTCGAGATCCTCGCCGTCGAGCATGGCCTCCTGGCCGACGCCGAGCTGGCCGAGCGCTGTGCGGTGCTGGCCGCCGCGCCGCGGTCATCTTCGAGCGGGCCCTCCACCAAACCGCTAGCCGCGGCCGGAGGCAGTGGGTCGGATACGGCCCACCCAACCCCCGTGTGGGAGCCGTCATTCGAGCCGCCGGTAACGCCACCCCGCTTCGGCCCCGGCCAGGCGGTACGGGCCCGCAACCGCCATCCGCTGGCCCACACCCGCCAGCCCCGTTACGTGCGGGGCAAGGTGGGCCTAGTGGTGCGCCACGTCGGCGCCGAACCGCTGCCGGAGCTGGCCGCCACCGGGGTGTGCCAGCCCGAGCACGTCTACCTGGTGCGTTTTGAGGCCGGCGAGCTATGGGGCGAAGGCGCTGGCAACGATGCGGTGCTGATCGACCTGTGGGACAGCTACCTGGAACCGCGGTCATGAGCGGCGCCGTGGAGCGGCTGGGCGAACTGGCGTTCCTGCCTCGGGACGAGCACGGCCCGACGTTCTCCGAAGCATGGCAGGCTGAAGCCTTCGCCACCGCCCTGGCCCTGTTGGATGCCGGCATGTTCAGCTGGGGCGAGTGGAGCGATGCCCTGGGCGCGGCGATCACTGCCGCCCAACGAGCAGGTGATCCCGACCTGGGCAACACCTACTACGAGCACTGGTTGGTGGCGCTCGAAGGGTTGTGCCGGTCCAAGGGTGCCCTCAGCGCGGCCCAGGTCGATGAGCGCCAGCACCAGTGGCGGGCCGCCTATGAGCGCACCCCGCATGGCCAACCGGTGGAGTTGGCCGCCGGGTTGGGGTAGTGAACTCGGCGGTGGAGTTCCAGTAGCGGCGGGCGCCTTGAACCGGAGGGCGTAGTGTCGAGGGATGGGTCGTGGTCGGGTTGTGATGGGGTTGCTGTTCTCTCCCCGAGGTGGATCGGCGTATGTTCTTCGCTATCTGAGCCCGGCGCTGGTCCGAGCCGACTGGACGGTGTCTCTTGCGGTGGGATCGCTCGGCCAACCGGGTGAGCAGACGCACGCCCCGACGTTCTTCGCCGGCCTCGACGTGCACGTACTCGACTACACCGACGCCGTCCGCCTGTTCGAGGCAGGCGGTGAAGCCGTCGCCGCGCCCCGTCCGATGCACCCCTCTTACGAGGATCGCGTCGGGGTCCCTGACGTGGTGTTCGCATCGGTGTCCCCCGAGCTGGCCGGGCATCTGTCCGAGGCGTGGGAGGCGCCGTTGCGCGCCGCGGGCGCCGACCAGGCTGACGTGTTCCACCTCCACCACCTCACACCGCAGTTGGACATAGTACGGCGATGCTGGCCGCACGTCCCCGTGGTCGTGCATCTCCACGGCACCGAGTTGAAGCTCATCGAAGCGGTCAGGGAACGGGCGGCGCTCGCCGGCAAGCTCGGCGAAACGCTGATGACCATGCCGAAGGAGGTGGGCCACCTCGGTGACTGCGGCCACCGGCTCGACGCGGCGGAGCTCGAGATGCTGCACGCCACCCGCTGGGATGCCTGGCGGTATGGCGAGTTCTGGGCGGCAAGACTCAAACACCAAGCCCAGTCCGCCGACCATCTGATCACGGTGTCACCCCAAAACCGTGAGGCGGCTCTTGCCATTCTGGAGATAGCACCGCAGGACATCACCATCATCTCGAACGGGGTGGACATCGAGCGCTTCGGACCTCGACCGCGGGGGCCCGGATTCCGCCGGGCCACGTTCCGCCGTGCGCTGGTGCAAGACCCACGAGGCTGGACGGAGTCAGGCCCGCCGGGCACGCTGTCCTATACCGAGTCCGACCTCGACCGGCTCCTCGGAGAGCACGACGACGCCATCGTGTTGTTGTTCGTCGGACGATTCCTTGGTTTCAAACGAGTGCCGGCGCTGATCCGGGCCTTTGCCCGGGCCCGGGATCGTTTCACTCGGACGGCTTCATTGGTCATCTGGGGCGGTCATCCTGGCGAGTGGGAGGGCGAGCACCCCTTCACCGTCGCCCAAGAGGTCGGCACCGACGGCATCTTCTTTGCGGGCTGGCGCGGCCACGAGGACCTTCCCGAGGGACTGGCGGCGTGCGACGCGATAGTGGTCCCCTCTGTCGATGACCCGTTTCCCCAGGTACCCCTGGAGGCCATGGCGGTGGGTTTGCCCGTTCTTGCCTGCGCCAGCGGCGGTCTACTCTCCATGGTGAACCTCGACGTCGCCCACCCCACGGGCTGGCTCGTCCCCCCCGACGATGCTGACGCGCTGCGTGACGCGCTGGTGGTGATGGTGAACAACCCCGCAGAGATGGCCCGGCGCGGAGCCAACGCGCTGGCCCACGCCCGGGCTGAACTCTCCTGGGACGGGCTCGTCCCGCGCTTCGAGTCCGTCTACGCCCAAGCCATTGAACACCATCGACAGCACAACGGATCACCCCCCGCCGCCGAACATGGCGACGCCGCCCGGTGAAGCTGTAGTGACAGGTAACAACGTCTACCCGCTCCCCGTGCGCTTCGCGATGGCTCTTCGTAATTCCCGAGATCTTGGCGAAGTCGGCGTCCCGGGAGATGCTCAGTACTCGCGCCGGGGTCGGCAGGACTGTAGTTGGTGGGTCGTGCCGTCGGGTTTGGTGAAGGTAGGTTGTTTAGACGCGTCTAGCTTCACAGTCCAGCGTTTGGAGTGGAGGAAGGTATGGTGCCATCGGCAGAGGAGTATGCCGTTGTTCACGGAGGTGGGGCCGCCGTTTTCCCAGTGGATGCAATGGTGAATGTCGCACCAGCCCGGTGGTCGGTAGCAGTGGGGAAACCGGCAGTGTTGGTCGCGTAGTCGGATGGCGTTGCCCATGGGTTCCGGCCAGATCCTGGTGGCCCGTCCGATGTCGAGGATTTCGCTTTGGCCGCCGAGCACGACGCGGGTGAAGCTGGCGTCGCACAGTCCTTCGACGGGCAACGTCGTCTCGGGGTGGAAACTCCCGTCGGGATCGAGACGCAGGACGAGGCTGACGTGCTGGCGGTCCGACCGGGACCGGCTGCCGGGTTCGCGGCGCAGACTGCCGGCGGCGAGGTCGGCCAGGGTTTGGGCTCGCATTTCGGGGATACTCAGCGTTTCCAGCGACGGGTCCCCGTCTCGTTTGGCTTGGAGGTAGCGGGCGACACCCGTGTCGAGGACCTGGCTGAGTAACTGGCCGTCTTGGGGGCTCAGGTCCCCGTCGAGGTGCCAGCGTCCCTCGAACGTTTCGGACAGGTGCACGGTGGAGGGTTCGGGTTCGGGTGGGGCCAGCTCGGCGGGGTCGGGGCTGACCACCGCCTCAGCGGCAGCGACCCAGGCGTGGCAGGCGGCAGCCAGTTCCCCAATGGAGTCCAAGCCGACCAGGATCTCGTCGATGTGGTCCTCGTAGTGGGCTTCGGCTTTGGCCCGACACGCGGTCAGCAACCGGATCTGGGTTTCGTTCAACAACCCCGCTGCGGCGGCCGCTGAGCTGTGGGTCATGTGCTCGAGGTGACGGGCTTGGCGTAGCACCTGTTGGGCTCTGCCGCGGGTTTCGCCGGTGTGGAAGGCCAGCCAGGTGCTGGGGGAGGTGAACCCGTCTTCGGCCCAACCGCCGCTGAGTTCACAGGAAAGGGCCACCCTCCGCAACAGTTGCTGAGCGAGGTTGATGATTAATTGGGTTTCGCCGGCCAGCTCGGGCTGATAACAACAGGACTCTATGGTCTGGATATCGTGTCGGAGCTGATCGATGAAAGCTCCGTACCGGCCTGACGACATAAAACAATGTTAGCCGATGAGGGGTCCGTGACGCTAATGTGTAAAGGAAAAAATACAGACGGAGAGAATAGGCGTCGCTTTGATGGCAGGACTCAGATCGACCACGGGGAGTGGTTCTAGTGGAATGTCCATGCGGCTCGAATGTCTAACTATAAAGATGGTCTCTTTGGACGAGGTGACGAATTCATCCCAGCGCTGCGCACGGCTGTCGAGCCAACTCAGGGACGCTGAGGCCACCACGGTGGGCGCCCCGGCAGATCACCAGCGGGGATAGGCGGGTGGATAGACCCAGTCGTTTCGACGAACGTCGGGGCGGCGTGGCCGAGCCCCAGCGGGTGGTCGATCCCGGGCAGGGCGTGACCTCTACGAACGCCGGTGGCACACCAGACCTGACGCGGGCCGGGACGGTCGACGAGACGATCACGTTCACGTACGG
>JANPEN010000606.1:0-5480 GCA_031422955.1 Acidimicrobiia bacterium | reverse complement strand
TGGGCGCTGCACCGAAACCCTGCCCGCTGGAAGCTGTTCATGCTGGGGGCCAGCTATTTCTTCTACGGGTTTTGGGATTGGCGCTTCATCGGCCTGATCGCCATGTCCACCGCGGTCAACCAGATGGCGGCTGAAGTTATCCACCGCAATCGGGGGGAACGAGCCCGCTCCACGGTGTTGGGGGCCGCGGTGCTGTTCAACCTGGTGTTGTTGGGGTTCTTCAAGTATTACGGATTTTTCGCCGAGTCGATCCAGGCCACCATCGGCCGCTTGGGCCTGCCCGCTCCCCCGTTGCTACAGATCGTGTTGCCCGTCGCCATCTCGTTCTTCACCTTCCAGGCGTTGTCCTATGTCATTGATGTGAAGCGGGGACTGCTCGCTCCCGCCCCGCTGATCAACTTCGCCCTGTACCTGTCCTTCTTTCCGCATCTGGTGGCGGGACCCATTGTCCGGGCCAAGGAGTTCCTACCCCAGCTGGAGACAAGGCTCGATCCCCGACGTATCGATCTGACCGGGGCGGCTGCCCTCATCGGCGCAGGACTGTTCAAGAAGGTGGTGATCTCCAGTTACCTGGCCGAGGCCATCGTGGATCCGGTGTTCGACCAACCAGGCCAACATTCCAGCCTGGAGCTGCTAATCGGGGTGTACGGCTACGCCATTCAGATCTACGCCGACTTTTCCGGTTACACCGACATCGCCATCGGCCTGGCCCTGCTGCTGGGCATCCGTTTCCCCGCCAACTTCGACCGACCATACAGTGCGGTATCGATCCAGGAGTTCTGGCGGCGTTGGCACATGACGCTGTCGAACTGGCTGCGGGACTACCTCTACGTTCCCTTGGGCGGCAGCCGCGGCGGACCCCAGCGCCGTGACCGCAACCTGTTGTTGACCATGCTGCTGGGAGGGCTGTGGCATGGAGCAGCGTGGACCTTTGTCATATGGGGAGCCCTCCAAGGGGTGGGGTTAGTGGTGGAGCGCCGACTGAGCGAGAACCGGTCGGGCACCCGGGCGACTCGCCGCCGCCGCCAGATTGCCCTGGTCCCCGCCGGCCGGGAAGACAGCCGCCCCGCCAGCCACTCCGATAGCCCCCCATACCCCGCTTCCCCCGTCCGCCACGACGAGCTCGATGATCCGGCGCCATTGGGGCCGCCGCGTCGTTCCGAGCGGCGCTCGCGTTGGCTAGGACGACTCATCACCTTCCACTTCATCTGCTTGGGCTGGGTGTTTTTCCGGTCCGATTCCCTCAGCGGGGCCCTGCACATGCTGGGGCGTATGGTCTTCGCCTGGGGCTCAGCGCCGCTGGTCACCCCGCTGGTACTGGCGGTCATCGGCGTCTGCCTGGCGGTGCAGCTCATCCCCCGCACCCTGACCCGCAACGTGCTCGCCGATCTGTCCCGGCTGCCGGTCCTCGTGCAGGCCGCCGGCTTCGGGGCGTTTCTGGTCCTCATCGATCTGCTGGGACCCACCGGCGTGGCTCCGTTCATCTACTTCCGGTTCTGAGGCGACATGGCCGCACCCGTTCACATTCGCTCCCGCGTCGCCCGACCGACCCGGACGCCGTTCAAGAAACGCCGCCCGTTCCGCAGCGACCAAACCGTCGGCGCCTTGGTGGTGGCCTTCCTAGTCGCTGCCCTGTTGGGTTCCCAGTCTCTGGTCGAGTTGGCGCGCCAGCAGCCCTACAGCACCTCCCGCACCGTCTCGCTGACCTTGGCCCAAGGGATGGACCGGGTCGCCCACGCCCTATCGCTGGATCGGCCCGCCCGCGCCATGAAGGACTGGACGGGCAAGACACCACCAGTTCTGGTCGACGTCGAGGCCCTGGTCCTACGCCAAGCAGTGGTGCCACCCACCACCGCGTCGACCATCCCCCTCGACGTCAACCCAGCCACCGGCCTGCGTTACATCAGCGTGGAGGAGCCGCTGCGGGTGCTGTTGGCCGGTGACTCCATGATGAGAGAGCTGGGCACCGCCATGCAGGAGCTGGCCCCCACCGATTTGACCAACATCCGGTTGGAGTACCGCATCTCCAGCGGACTGTCCCGCCCCGATTACTTCGACTGGCCCTCCAAGCTGGCCCAGCTTCTCGATAGCTATAAGCCCGAGGCGGTGGTGGTGCTTTTCGGCACCAACGACCATCAAGACGTGGAGGTCAACGGCAGGGTCCTGGCCATGGATTCGCCCGAGTGGCTGACCGAGTATCACCGCAGGGTAGGTCTGGTCATGGACCTGTTGCACCGGCCGGGGCTCACCCTGACCTGGGTCGCACTGCCCGCCATGCGCTCGGCAGAATTCTCCACGGCCATGGCCCGCCTGTCGGAGGTGTATCGGGTCGAGGCGGCCAGCCGGCCCTGGGTCAGCCTGGTGAACAGCGGGGCCGCCATCGACGCCACCGACGGCTCCTACGCCGCCGTCCTTCCCGCAGCAGGTTCCGAGCCGGTGGTCATGCGTCAAGATGACGGTGTGCATTTCTCCAAAGCCGGCGCGCAGCGGGCCGGTTTAGCGGTGTGGGGCAACGTGGCCCAACGCTGGGACCTGGCCCGTGCCAAAGCTGAGCAGACGAACTAGGAGAGCGGGGCCAGCTCGGTGGTCAAGCGCTGGAGGGCGGCGGGGGTGCGGGTGCCCCACCAGAACAGGTCTTGGCCGTCCACCAACCGGGCTGGGGCTACCCCTGTCCATTCGTCGATATGGCGTTGTTTGAACGGATAGGGCTCGGTCGGCAAAACTACCCAGTCCGGGCCCGCCGCCACCACCTCGTCCCAGCTGACCTGGGGGTAGCGGGTCGGCGCATCGGCGAAAAGTGTGGTGAAACCCAGCCGCTGGAGGACCGACGCCCCATAGGTACCCGCCGCCAGGGACATCCACGGGCGCCGCCAGATGGGCACGAACAGTTTCACCCCGCGGGGCGGCACCGGATCGGCCAAAAACCAGGAGCCTTGGTCAAAGGCCACCCCCAGCGCCTCCGCCACCGAGCCCAGCGCACCCACCACGTCGGCCACCGAGTCGATGACCACGCTGTGGCAGCGCAGGCCCCTAGACACCAACGCGTCGTAGTCCTGGAGACGGTTCTCCTCCTCGCAGAACAGCACGATGTCGGGCTCCAGGCCGACGATGGCAGCAAGGTCGGGATCTTTGGTTCCTCCCACCGTGACCAGGCTCGGCTGTTCACAGAAACGGGTGCAGGCCACCGGAACCACGCCCCAGGACAACACCGACTCGGTCAGGCTGGGTACCAGGGACACCACCCGGGGAGGAGCGCTCACCGGAGGCTCATGGCCGGGCTCACATGCGGCTCAACAAGTCGGTCTTTTTGGCCTCGAACTCGCCGGTGGACAACAGCCCCCGGTCCCGCAGATCGGCCAACTGGGCGATCTGTTCGGGGATGGTGACCGGGCGCTGACCCCACCCACCCTTCTCGTGACGATCGACCTGTTTGTTGATCTCCTGCTGCACGCTGAGGGGCCGGCGGATGTCGCTGAAGGTCTCCACCCCTGCCTCGGAACCGGATTCGATGATGAGATCACCGGCCCCGATGAGCCGTTCGAACACGCTCTGATGGAAATCCACGGTGTTGATCTTCTCCAACGGCATGTGGGTGCTGCGCCGGGCCACCAGGCCCTGCTGGAAAATCACCCGTTCCGACGTGACGATGAAATTGGTGCGTGACCAGCGGAGGTAACGCAGAACAAAAAAGCCCAGCGCCACCACCAATACCGCGGCAGCGGCTAGCAGCAGGGGAGCGAACGCAGACAACAACAGCGCCGCCGCGCCCACCGCCACCGCGCCCACCAGCGCCGCCACCGCGTCGATGAGGGCCCACCAATGGGGGCGAATGACGAGGATGAGCTCCTCGTCGTCTTGCAGCAGCTCAGTCGAAAAACCCACACCCCCAGCGTAGGCCAGCCCAGGCCAGGCTCAGTCCCAACCCGTCAGTCCCAACCCGTCAGTCCCAACCGAGTTGTTCAAGACGGAGGTCGTCGATACCGAAATGGTGGGCCAGCTCGTGGATGACGGTGACCGCCACCTCCTCGACCAGCTCGTCTTCATCGTGGCAGAACTTGCAACAGGCCAGCCGGTAGATGGTGATGCGGTCGGGCAGCATGAGGGCGCCGTAGTCGGCTCGTTCGGTGAGGGGAACGCCCTCGTACAGCCCCAGCAAGTCAGGCTCATCGGGGTGACGGTCCGCCACGGTGACCACGATGTTGTCGACCAGCTCAGCCAGCTCGTCTGGCAGCAGATCCAAGGCGTTGGCCACCAACCGTTCGAACCGTCCCCTGGGCAAGGGATCCATGGCTTCAGGCTAGAGGCGCACGCACGTTTTGCGAGCAGGCCACGTCGCCGCGGGTCACACCGCGGGTCGTGTCCCCGGGCTGCAGCCATCCCTAGGCTGCGGGTCGTGCGCCTTTCCCCGCTGTTGGCCGGTCTCGACCCCGAGCAGCTCCATGCGGTGACCACCGCCTCCCAGCCCCTCGTCATCCGGGCCGGGGCCGGCTCGGGCAAGACCAGGGTCCTGACCCGACGGGTCGCTCATCGTGCCGCGCTGGGCGACCTCGAACCCCGCCACGCTCTGTGCGTCACCTTCACTAGGGAAGCGGCCACCGAGCTGCGCGGGCGGCTGCGGGGGCTGGGTTTACGGGAGCTTCCAGCAGCGGGGACCTTTCACGCCGTCGCCCTCGGTTTGCTGCGAGCCCGCTGGCACGACCAACGCCAGAACGAACCCGAGCTGCTCGCGGATCGCGGGGTGCTGCTCCGCCGTATCGCGGGGACCAAGCTGGACCGGGCCACCGTGGCCCGGGTCACGGTGGAGATCGACTGGGCCCGGGCCAGGGGTATTCGGCCCGACCGCTATCGGGAGGCGTTGCAACGCAACCGTCGATCGCTCAACATCGACGTGTCCGTGGTCGAGTCCCTTTACGGTGACTTCGAAGCGGCCAAACGCAAGGCCAAGTTGATCGACTTCGACGATCTGTTGGAGCGCTGCGCCGACGCTTTCCGCAGTGATAGCTCCTTTGCCACCGCCCAGCGTTGGCGCTTTCGCCATCTGTTCGTGGACGAGTTCCAAGACGTCAACCCGCTGCAGTTCCGTCTCCTGCAGGCCTGGCTGGGCGAGGGCCGCGACCTGTGCGCGGTGGGCGACGCCAACCAGGCCATCTACGGCTGGAACGGGGCGGACCCCAGCCTGTTCGAACGGCTGACCGACCTGCTCGACGGGGGCGAGGTGGTGCAGCTCAACACCAACCATCGCTCCAGCCCCGCGGTGGTGGCGGTGTCAGGGGCCGCCCTGCCGGCCGGCCGAGCCCCCCAACCCGCGGTGGGCCGGCCCGACGGAGTACCGCCCAAAGTGCTGGCCTGCCGCGACGCCGACCACGAGTTGGCCACCATCACCCAGCAGTTGCGGGACTGGAAGAACCGGGGCGTGGCGTGGCGAGACCAAGCCGTGTGAACAGATGGAAGAGGCGCTGCCCGGACTGCGCGCCGTGGTG
>JANPEN010000605.1:0-15194 GCA_031422955.1 Acidimicrobiia bacterium | reverse complement strand
ACCCGCCACCACGCTGTTGGTGGACACCTTCGATCTGGAAACGGGTATCAGGAACGCGGTGGCGGTGGCGGGTCCCCGGCTGGGGGCGGTTCGTATCGACTCCGGTGATCTGCTGGTCCAGGCCCGTCGAGCTCGGGTGTTGCTCGACTCGCTCGGGGCCGCCGGCACCCAGATCGTGCTTTCCGGGGATTTGGACGAGTGGAGCATCGACGCGTTGGCCCTGGCCCAGGCCCCGGTCGACGCCATGTTGGTGGGCACCCAGTTGGTCACGGGGTCGGGGGCCGCCACCGCCGGGTTGGTCTACAAGCTGGTGGCGGTGGCCGACGGGCCTGAAAGCCAGGCCCCGTTGCGCTCGGTGGCCAAGACCTCGGTGGGTAAGGCCACCAGGGGTGGTGTGAAGCGCGCCGGCCGCCGTCTCAACGGGGCCGGTCATGCGGTGGCGGAGCTGGTGGTCGCGCCTGGTGACGCCGGTTTGCTGGAAGACCCCGCCGTGCGGGGCCTGCAGACCACGTACATCCAGCATGGGGTGACGGGTGAGGTCGCCTCCCTGGAAACGGCACGGGCCCATCACCGCAGGGCCAAAGCGGAGCTGACCCCCCTCCAATTGGACCTCGCCCCCGGCGAGGCCGCCCTGAGGGCCGAAACCACCTGAATGCCGGCGGGCGCGCGAGGCTGGCCAACATGGCCCTGCGTCTTCGTCAAGTAGCCCTTGTCGCCCGGGATCTGACCGCCGTTGAGGCCGAGGTGCAAGCGGCGCTGGGGGTTGAGTTGTGCTTCCGGGACCCAGGGGTGGCCGAGTTCGGGTTGCACAACGCCCTGTTCGCGGTGGGGGACACCTTCGTCGAGGTCGTTAGTCCGCAGCAGGAGGGAACAACCGCAGGCCGCCTCCTGGAGCGGCGCTGCGGTGATGGCGGCTACATGGTCCTGGTGCAGGTCGACGATCTGGGCCAGGCTCGGGCACGCCTCGAGGCCACCGGCGCCCGGCTGGTGTACACGGCCGAGGGGAAAACCATCTGCGGCTTGCACGTGCACCCACGCGACGTGGGCGGGGCCATTGTCTCACTCGACCAGTCCGATCCGGCCCAGGACTGGGAGTGGGCTGGTCCGAATTGGCGTGACCATGTCCGCACCGACACGGTCACCACCATCGCCGCGGTGGAGATCCAGGCCGAGACGCCGCTGGCCATGGCGGCGCGCTGGGCCGATGTGGTGGGCGGTGAGCTGAGCTCCGACGGTGCCACGCTGCACTTCGAGCGAGGCTCGGTGCGTTTCGTCGCCCTCCGCGATGATCGGGGCGAGGGGGTCAGCGGCGTCGATGTGGTCGCCGCCGATCCAGCCCGCCGGGGCGAGACCCACCTCCTGTGCGGCACCCGTTTCCGTTTCGTCTAAGGGGCTCGTCTATGGGGCTCGTCTACGGGGCTCGTCGACCAACCCGCCTCGCGAGCTGCCGGCAACGCCGCCCAGAACCTAGGCTTTGCTGTGTGGGCGATCTGCTGGGACCGAACTTCCTGCAGTTCTTGTTGCTCGCCCTCGCCGGCGCCCTGGTGGTGGGCAACGCATTGGCGCTGGTGCGTCCCCCGCCCGGTCGAGTCGAAGGGACTGACAGCAACGATCTGGAGCGGGCCCCGTTGGTTCGAAGCCTGCTCATGTTGGGTGTCGGCCTGATCGTGGTGGTTTGGATCCTTGCTTCGCTGCTCAACTAACGCCGGCAGCGGCTGCGCCCAGAGATGAATGGTCAGGCGGCGCTGGCGACAGACCAGCCGAATCTTTCGAGCAGGGTCTCTACCCCGAACAGGGCCAGGTGCAGGCCGATGTCGGGGTCACTGTCGGCCGTTTCGATGGTGGCATGGGGGCCAGGGACCAGTTCGCTGGTTGGCGCGGTGGCGTTGCTGAGCATGATCACCGCCCGCAGGGCAGCTTCGGTGGCGCTAAGGGGGTGGCCACCGGCTGATGCTTCCACGATGGTGGCGTAGAGCTGGCGTAGGGGTTCCGGGGCGAGCGGGCAGCGGAAGGCGGGGCGCAGGGCGGCGGCCAGATGAACCAGGCGATCCAGGTTGGAGGATCGAGGGTCGAGCATTTTTCTCCTTTGGCTAGGGTTCCAGCAACGGAGCGTAGGTTCCAGCAACGGTGACGGTCAGTGGCACTGGCTTCGTGACGCTGCGCTATCGGCCACCCTGAAGTCACCCTTGACTGAGCCTCGCGGCTCAGCTGGAACGGAAGCGGTCCATCTGGCGGCGATCGCGCTTGGTGGGCCGCCCCGCTCCCGCCTGGCGCAGAAACGGGGTCATCGCGGCGTCGGGGTCGTGCACCACAGGGGGACTGTGGTCGATGAAGCAGCCGGCCGCCACCGCCGCCCCGACCCGCTTGTCGATGACCAGCACCACCTCCAATAAGCGGGTCGAGCCAGGGGTCGTGGCCCGGATCCGATCCCCGACCCGCACGGGGCTGGCCGCCTTGGCCGGTTGGTCGTTGATGGTGACGTGACCGCCCCGGCAGGCATCGGCCGAGATTGATCGGGTGGGGTAAACGCGCACCGCCCATAGCCAACGATCAGCGCGAGTGTCCTCCACCGATCTAGTTTCGCCTGTCCGGAGCGCTCTGGCAGACTTGGCCACGTGGAGTGAGCCAACGGCCCGCGGAAACCTTCACTGTTTCGATTCTGGGAGCTTGCTCGATGCCTGCGTCACTCCACGTCACCGCGCTCACGGTCCGCCGGGGCCCACAGTTGGTGCTGGACAACGTGTCTTTCACCTTGGCTCCCGGCCAGTGTGTTGGTTTGATCGGTCCCAACGGCGTCGGAAAATCGACCCTGCTGGCCGTATTGGCCCAGGCCAGTCCGGTCCCGACCGGCCCTGGCACCGGCGCCGCCTCGACCGCCCCCGGCCCCAGCTCCAGCCAGCCCAGCGACGGCGAGCACGGCGACCAGGGCTGGACGTGGGAAGGGGGCACGGTGGCGCTGTTGCCGCCCGGCGCCACGGTGGGGTGGCTGCCCCAGGAACCGCCGCGCCGCGCTGGGGAGACCGTTCGCGACCTGATTGCCCGACGCACCGGGGTGGGCCCAGCCGAGGTCGAGCTGGACGCAGCCACCGGCGATCTGGCTGCGGCGAACGCCGGTGCCGACCAGCGCTACAGCGATGCCCTGGAGCGTTGGCTGGCGTTGGGCGCCGCCGATTTGGAAGCCCGCACCGGGGAGGTATGGCGTGAGCTGGGCCTGGCCGAGACGCTGTTGGATCAAGACAGCGTTAGCCTGTCGGGGGGCGAGGCGGCCAGAGCTGCCCTCGCCGCCCTGATGCTGAGCCGCTATGACGTCTACCTACTCGATGAGCCCACCAACGACCTCGATTTGGACGGTCTGGCCCGGCTGGAAGGGTGGATCTCGGGGTTGACCGCGGCGGTGTTGCTGGTCAGCCACGATCGGGCCTTCCTCGAGCACGTGGTCACCGCCGTGTTCGAGCTGGACGAGTTCACTCATACCGGGTCCTGGTACGCGGGTGGCTGGGCCGCTTATAGGACCGAGCGGGCCACCGTCCGCCGGCATGCGTCGGCCCGTTTCGAGGACTACGACACCAAGCGAAGGGCGTTGTCGGGGCGGGCCCAGCGGGAACGGGAATGGGCCACTCAAGGGCTGTCCAAGGCCAAGAAGAAGCCCACCGACAACGACAAGTTCGTCAAGCAGTTCAAGATCAATCAGTCCGAACAGTTAGCCGGCAAGGCCGCTCGCACCCAAAAGGCCATGGAGAGTCTGGATGTGGTCGAACAACTGAGGGAGCCGTGGCAGCTGCAGCTTTCAGTGGCCTCCACCGGACGCAGCGGCGACGTGGTCGCCCGCCTGGAAGGGGCGGTGGTGACCCAGGGCGCCTTCACCTTGGGGCCGCTCGATCTGGAGATTCGTTTCGGGGAGCGGGTGGCCATCGTGGGAGCCAACGGTGCCGGCAAGACCACCTTGATTGAGACCCTGCTGGGCCGCAGGGCCTTGCAGTCGGGTCAGCGCCGGATGGGTTCTTCGGTGGTCATCGGCGAGATCGAGCAGGCCAGGGGCCAGTTGGTGGGCGCGGGGGACTTCCTGCGCAGTTTCACCGATGCCAGCGGCCTGGGAACGTCCGAAGCCCGCACCCTGCTGGCCAAGTTCGGGCTGGGGGCCGAGCACGTGCTGCGCCCTACCGCCAGCTTCTCACCGGGGGAACGCACCCGGGCTTCCCTGGCCCTGCTGATGGCCACGGGGGCGAACTGTCTGGTTCTTGACGAGCCCACCAACCACCTCGATATGGCCGCCATTGAGCAACTCGAGGTCGCCTTGGACAGCTTCGCGGGTACCGTGTTGCTGGTCAGCCACGACCGGGCCTTGTTGGCCACGGTGACCGTTACCCGCACCCTGCGCCTCGACCATGGTGTGATCACCGCCGACGAATCGGTCTAGCCCGCCGGCGCCAGCCCCGTGGGTCGCGTCCCACGTTGGGCCGAGCCACCCGGGTTTCCTAACGTGGTCGGGTGCGCAGCGCCAAAGACTTCTTCAAACCCCTCGCCGTGGGAGCCCCCGCCCCCCTGCGGGAGATCCCCGTTCGTCCCTCCCGGATGATCCATTTCTTCCCCTCCTCCAACGCCAAGATGGTGGCCAAGCTGGCCGACATCGCCCCCACTGTCGACGTGTTGTTGGCCAACCTCGAAGACGGGGTCCCCGCCAGCGACAAAGAAGCAGCGAGGGCTGGCTTGCTCAACGTGGCCCAGACGGTAGATCTGGGCGACACCCAGTTCTGGACCAGGGTCAACTCGTTGGATTCGCCCTGGGGACTCGACGATCTGATCGCCGCCGTCACCGGAGCGGGTGACCGCCTCGACGTGATCATGGTCCCCAAGGTCGAAGGCCCCGAGGACATTCATTACGTGGATCGGCTGCTGGCTCAGCTGGAGGCCAAAGCGGGGCGTAAGCGCCCGCTGCTCATCCACGCCATCTTGGAAACGGCCAGGGGCGTGGCCAACGTGGAGGAGATTTGTGCAGCCTCGCCCCGCATGCAGGGCCTATCCCTTGGCCCCGCCGACCTCGCCGCCAACCGCCGGATGAAGACCACCAGGGTCGGCGGCGGCCACCCCGGCTACTTGGTGCGCCAAGATCCCGACCCCGACCATCCCGACGCGGCGCGCACCAGCTACCAGCAGGATCTGTGGCACTACACCCTGGCCCGCATGGTGGACGCCTGCGTGGCCAACGGGATCCTGCCCTTCTACGGTCCCTTCGGCGACATCAAAGACACCGTGGCCTGCGAGGACCAGTTCCGCAACGCCTATCTACTCGGTTGTGTCGGCGCCTGGAGCCTGCACCCGGTCCAGATCGACATCGCCAAGCGGGTGTTCTCACCGGACCCCGCCGATGTGGTCCACGCCCAACGGGTCATCGAGGCCATGGGCGACGGTACCGGCGCCATCATGTTGGACGGCAAGATGGAAGACGATGCTTCCTGCAAGCAGTGCAAGGTCATCGTCGCCCTGGCCCAGGAGCTGTCGGCCAGGGACCCCCAGCTGGCCGCGGCGTACGGGTTCTAACCGGTTCTAACGGGTTCTAACGGAGCATCGATGACTGAGCACGCAACCACCACCGGTTCCCACACCGAGGATCTTCGACCTCGCCGCTCGGTGCTGTACATGCCCGCGGCCAACGCCAGAGCGCTGGAAAAGGCCAGGGACATCCCCGCCGACGCGATCATCTTCGACCTCGAGGACGCGGTGGCCCCCGACGCCAAGGCCACCGCCCGTGACCAAGCAGTAGCCGCGGTGACCTCGGGGTCCTACGGCAACCGTGAGCTCACCATTCGCTGCAACGGCCTGGACACCCCCTGGGGGGCCCACGATCTGGCCGCGGCGGCCGCTGCCGGCCCCGCCGCAGTGGTGATTCCCAAGGTCTCCGGCGCCGATGCCCTGGCCGAGGTGGTGCGCCATCTGGAAGCGGCCAACGCCCCTGACCACACCCGTATCTGGGCCATGGTGGAAACCCCCCTGGCCATGTTCAACGTGCGCCAGATCGCCGGCTTCGAACGGGTGTCGTTGCTGGTCATGGGGACCAACGACCTGGCCAAGGAGCTGCGGGCCCAGCTGGTGGCGGGTCGCGCCCCCCTCCTGGTCCATCTGGCCATGGCCCTGCTGGCGGCCCGGGAGGCCGGGGTGGCCATCCTCGATGGCGTCTACAACGACGTGCGCGACGCCGAGGGCTTCGAGGCTGAAGCCCGCCAGGCCTTCGAGCTCGGTTTCGACGGCAAGACCCTGATCCACCCTTCCCAGGTGGAGCCGACCAACCGGCTGTGGGCGCCCAGCGCGGAGGCGGTTGACTACGCCCGCCGGGTCATCGAGGCCTTCGAGGTGGCCTTGGCCGACGGGCGGGGGGTGGCCACAGTCGATGGTCGGATGATCGAGAACCTCCACGTCGACAGCGCCAGGCGGGCCCTGGCTACCGCGGCAGCCATCGCCGCCCTGAGCTGACCACCGCTCCTGGCGCCCTGACGCCCTGGCTTTGCCGCCTCGGGACTACCCTCCCCGCATGCAACAAGAGGGCGCTACGGCCAGCGTGGCCGATGTGGTTCGCCTTGGTAACGCCTTGCTCGATGAGGTGGAGCAAGCGGTGGTGGGCAAGCGGGACATGCTCGAGTTGGTCCTGGTCGGGCTGCTGGCCAACGGCCACGTGCTCATCGAAGACGTGCCAGGGGTGGCCAAGACCCTGACCGCCCGTAGCTTCGCAGCCGTGCTTCGCTTGGGTTTCTCCCGGATCCAGTTCACCCCCGACCTGATCCCTTCCGACATCACCGGATCCGCGATGCCCGACGGCAAGGGTGGTCTGCACTTCCAGCCAGGGCCGATTTTCGCCAACCTCGTGTTAGGCGACGAGATCAACCGGGCCCCACCCAAAACCCAGGCGGCGGTGCTCGAAGCCATGCAGGAGCGTCAGGTCACCATCGACGGGGTCTCCCACCGCCTGCCCGAGCCCTTCTTGGTCCTGGCCACCCAGAACCCGTTGGAGTCCGAGGGCACCTACCCCCTGCCCGAGGCCCAGCTCGACCGGTTCCTGTTGCGCGTCTCCGTCGGTTATCCCGATGCAGAAGCGGAGCTGGACCTGTTACGTCGGCGGGTGGCCAGAGGCCAGGAAGAGGTGGCCTTGCGTCCGCTCTTCGACGCTTCCACGGTGGCCGCCCTGCAAGCGGTAGTCGAGACCGTACACGTGGCCGACGACGTCCTCAGCTACGTGGTGGCCCTGGTTGGCGCCACCCGCCTCGACGCTCGGACCGAGGCGGGGGCCAGCCCCCGAGCTGCTCTGGCTCTGGTCGCCGCGGCCAGAGCCAGAGCCGCCCTAGCCGGGCGGGGTTACGTGGTACCCGACGACATCAAGGCGTTGGCCGTGGTGACCTTGGCCCACCGGCTGGTACTGCGGGCCGAAGCCTGGATCCGCGGGGTCAGCCAGGCCACCGTGGTGCAGGATTGCCTGGCCTCCGTTCCCACCCCGCGCACGCTCACCGACGACGATCGAGTCGCAGCCACCGCCGGAAGCTCGGTTTGGGGCCCGACGGCGGTGCCAGGCCGGCCGTGAACCGTCAGGTCTCCAGCCGTCTCTACAGCCTGGTGTTGTTGGCTGTGTCGGTGGGCCTGGCCGCGGTGGCTTTGCAGCGGCTGGCGTTGGCCCCGCTCGCCCTGGCCTTGGCCGCCACCCCGCTCATCGCTCTACTCAGCTGGCGCTGGCCACAGCTTGAGATCGAGTTCCGCTTGTCCAGCCCTCGGGTGGTCGAGGGCGACACGTTGTTCCTGGTGGTGGAGGTGAGCAGTGACAGCCCGGTGCCGTGGGTGGATATCGAGCTCGACCTCGGCCGCGGGTTGCGCAGCACCGACGCGGTGGTGCGCCGGGTCGTCACGGTGGCCGCGTCGAGCGCGGTGCGGGTGAGCTTCCCTGTACAACCCACCGAGTGGGGGGTGCTGGAGCCCGGTCGGTTCCGCCTGATTGCCCGCGATCGCTTCGGGTTTTTCTCGGTGTCCACCATCGGCACCATCCCGGGGGCGCTGCGGGTGTACCCCAGTGAGACCCGACTGCGGGGTATGGCCAAGCCGATGCAGACCACCGGGGTGTTGGGCGCCCACCTCGCCCCCAGCCGGGGCGAGGGTTGCGAGTACGCCGACGTGCGCGCCTGGCAGTCGGGTGATCGCATGCGCATGGTGAACTGGCGGGTCTCCCAGCGTCGGGGTTCGGCGTGGGTGACCGAACGCCATCCCGAACGCGCCGCTGATGCGGTGATCCTGCTCGATGACACCGCCTCGCTGGGTCCGGTGCAGGATTCCACCCTGCGTCGTGCCGTGCAGGCGGCCATGGCCCTGGCCGAGGGCCATCTGGGTGCCCAAGACCGGGTGGGGCTGGTGGCGGTGGGTGCGCCGTTGCGGTGGGTGCGGCCCCGGGCGGGGCCGCGTCAGCTCTACGCCATCGTGGATGTGTTGCTCGAGTGCCGGATGGCCCGACTCAATGGGGTCCGCCGCCACGATGGCTTGGGGCTGGGTGGCCTGCGTCCTGGCTCCACGGTTGTTGCCCTCACCCTGCTGGCCGACCCCGGCATTGTCGAGGTGCTGGCCGACCTGCGCCGTCACGGCCACCACGTGGTCACCGTCGAGCCCCTCGCCGGGGAGCTGGCTGGCCATGCCGGCGCAGGGGGTCGGGGGGGCCGGCAGGTTCAGGGGGTCGACCAACGTCTCGCCCCGCTGCTGTGGGATCACCAGCGCCAGCAACGGCGCCGCCAACTCCAGGCCTACGGGGTGCCGTTGGTGCGGTGGGACGGCCGTTCGCCCCTGGGGGCGCTTTTGAGCCGGGCCGCCATGGGACGTCAGCGGTGATGCTCGCCAGCCGGAGCGTCCTGAGCGACCTGAGCAGCCTGGGGGTCGCGTCCCCACCGACCACGCTGCGCACGGTGCTGGCTGGCCTGGTCGGCCTTTCGCTGGTGGCGGCACTGGGTTTGCTGACGGTGGGGGTGGTGCGTCGTCGGCCTTCGTGGCGCGAAGGTGGTCTCGGCCTGGTGGTGGTGGCGGCGATCTGTTTCGCGGTGAGCGGCGATGGTGATCGGCGGGGTTGGATGTTGGTGGCGGCGCCGCTGCTGGTGGTGTTGAGCGAAACGGCCCGATTGGCGACAGACGGGCCTCGACCCTCGCGCCGCTGCCGCGTCGAATCGACGGCCTGGGTCGCCACCGCCACCGCTATTGCCTTGGTGGCGGCCATGGTTTTCGCAGCCACGGTCGCCGTGCTCGTCCTCGTCCCCACCGCCCGTCCCCTCCCCGTACCTACCGGTATTGCGTCCGGGGTCGGCCGGGCGGTCCCTGCCGCGCCGGTTCTCGACCCGGCCCGAGTGGTACCAAGCGGTATGTTGCCGGCCGCCTTGGTGGTGTTGGCCGTTGGGGTGGTGACGGTGGCGTTGTTCCTTCGTCGGTTGGGCTCCCGCCGTCAGGCGGCCCGGCGTCCGGCGCTGGCCCTGGCCGCCACCGTGATCGGTCTGACCATAGGGGCGGTGGTGTTGGGGGCGGGGGCGGAGGCTCGTCTGCCGACCCGGGATGGTCCCTCGACCCAGGCGTTCGGCGTCGGCGACGCCGAGGGGAAAACGGGCTCGGCTGAGGCGGAAGAGGAGGCCAGCCCCGACGCCGCGCCCGAGATCCTGAGGCTGAGCCGAAACGGCACGATGGCGGTGGCGGTGGCCGCGCTGGTCGCCCTGGTGCTGATGATCATCTTCAGTCGACGCCTGCAATTGGTGCCCCCGGAGGACCTTGTCCCCGATCCGCTGGTTCGCCCTGGTCTCGATGATCGCCACGCCGAGGTGACGCGGGTGGAGACGTTGGACAAGGCGGTGACGGTGGCCGCCATTGAGGAGGCCCTGGTCGGCCTGCGCGACGACGCCGATCCCCGGGTGGCGGTGCGGGTGGCCTATGCCATCGTGACCAGGGGGTTGGGTCGTGCCGATCTCGCTCGGGGTGCCGCCGAAACGGAGGGGGAGTATCTGCGCCGCGCCTTGGTCCTGCTGGGCGCGGGGGGTGAGCCCCTGCATGAGTTGACTGCGCTGTTCTGGCGGGCCCGTTTCTCCGACGATGAGGTCGATGAGTCCATGCGGGCCAGGGCAGTACAGGCCCTGGAACGGATCCGCCAGCAGGTGGGGCCGATGTCGACCCCGAACGGAGCCTGATCCCATGCGGGTCTTGGTACTGGTTTTGCTGGTTGCCGGTTTGGTGGGGCTGGTCGGCGCCCTGCAGGTGTTGGGACGGGCCGCCCGGATCACGCCCATGGAGGCCCCGCTGCGCCCGTTGGGGGCGGCCAACCGGGCGTTGCGCACGATCTCGCCCCCGGAACTGGACCGGTTGGTCAACCTGGTAGGAGAAACCCAAGCCGGCGATTGGGCGGCCGCCGCCCGTTTGGCGGCCCACCTGCACGCCGTGGGCATTCCCATCGAGAATCCAGAACCTGGCGCCGTGCTGGCCGCCCTGCATCGACTGGGCCCTGTCGAGCGCTGATGCGCCGGTAGTGGTGGCGGGGCCTCAAGTCACCCTGACATAGGCTCGCCGGTAATGGAGCTACGAGCACTGGGGCGCACTGGGGTCAAAGTGTCAGAGCTGTGCTTGGGGGCGATGACCTTCGGGCGGGCCGGGGAGACCGACGAGGATACCGCCCGGGTCATCGTCGATCGGTTCCTCGAGGCGGGAGGCAACTTCATCGACACCGCCGATGTGTACGCCGCGGGGGTGTCGGAGGAGATGTTGGGGCGCATCCTTCAGGGGCGTCGTGACGGGGTCGTGCTGGCCACCAAATGCCGGTTTTCGATGGGCGAGGACCCCAATCTCCAAGGAGCGAACCGTCGCCACATCGCCCAGGCGGTCGACGCGTCGCTGCGCCGGCTCCGCACGGACTGGATCGACTTGTACCAAATCCACGGCTGGGACCCTGGGCCGCAGATCGAGGAGACGATGAGCGCCCTCGACGACTGCGTTCGCGCCGGCAAGGTGCGCTATCTAGGGGTGTCGAACTACACCGCCTGGCAGATCGCCAAGTCCAACGCGGTGGCCGACGCCCGCGGAAGTGAGCCCTTCGTTGCCGTCCAACCCCAGTACTCCGTCGCGGTGCGGGACGTCGAGCGGGAGATCCTGCCCCTTTGCGTGGCCGACGGTCTGGCCGTGATCCCGTGGAGCCCTCTGGGCGGCGGGCTGCTCACCGGCAAGTACCGGCCGGGTTCCGAGGCGCCCAAGGACAGCCGGGCCGCCAACCCCACGCCGGCATCGGCGATGATTCGCCGACGGCTGGAGAACGACCGGATGGTGGCCGCGGCGGAAGCGGTGGGCGAGGTCGCCAGAGAGATCGGCCGTACCCCTGCTCAAGTTGCGCTCAACTGGTGCCTCCACCGGGCCGGCGTGACGGCCCCCATCATCGGGGTCCGCACCCCCGAGCAGCTGCAGGACAACCTCGGCGCGCTCGGCTGGCAACTCGACCAGGCCATCGTTGACCGCCTCGACGACGCCAGCGCCATTGAGCTGGGCTACCCCCACGACGTGCACCAGATGTTCGGCATCCGCCCCAAGACGTGGGGCGCCTAGGCGCCGCCCAGGGGGATCACCGACAGCACCTCGTCTCGCAACGTCACCAGCCGGGCCCTTTCCAAGTTGTCCCGCGTGTCGCCGAGGGCTCGGTGCTGGTCTGCCAAGTCTCATGAAGCCGCATGATCCGCTCGCCTTCCCACAGTCCTACTCGCAGCTCGTCGCGGTCGAAGGGCTTGCTCAGGAAGTCATCGGCTCCTGCCTCCATACCTTCCACGACGTCGTCCTTTTGAGATTTGGCCGTAAGCAGGATCACATAGACATAGCCGGGCCACTTGCTGGTTCGGATGCGGCGGTGCCACGGTGCCCCGGAGGCGACGAAGCCCGCAGGCCCCAACCCCCTAAAAGGTGCCCTGACCTGCGAGTTTGAGTGGAGCGGGTGGCGGGAATCGAACCCGCACTGTCAGCTTGGGAAGCTGATGTTCTGCCACTGAACTACACCCGCAACGGCTGCTCATCGTAGCGCGCCGGGACGGGGCGACGCCGTCTGGTGGCGACGAATGGGCGCCACCGCCCGGTTGGCCTACCGTGTCGGGCCGTGATCCTCTCCGATCGGACCCTTCGCGAAGAGCTGGCCGCTGGCCGCATTATTATCGACCCGCTGGGGCCCGCCGCAGTGCAGCCTTCCTCGATCGATCTGCGTCTCGACCAGTCCTTCCTCGTCTTCCGGAACTACACCCGCGGTCTCATCGACGTGCGCGAGGACCTCTCCGACCTCACCGAGCTGGTCGAGGTGGCCGACGACCAGCCGTTCATCCTGCACCCCGGCGAGTTCGTGCTCGGCTCCACCCTGGAGCGCATCGTGGTCCCCACCGACCTGGTGGCCCGCCTGGAGGGCAAGTCGAGCCTGGGCCGGTTGGGACTGCTCATCCACTCCACCGCCGGGTTCGTCGATGCCGGCTGGGACGGCCAGCTCACCTTGGAGCTTTCCAACGTGGCCAGTCTGCCCATCACCCTGTACCCGGGCATGAAGATCGGCCAGATCAGCTTCATCCGCATGACCACCCCGGCCGACGTGCCCTACGGCTCGGCCGAGGTTGGCTCCAAGTACCAGAACCAGCGGGGTCCCCGCCCCAGCCGCTACTGGGAGAACTTCCGCCCGTCGCCGTAACCGGCCGTACTGGCGCGAACTCAGTCCTCGCCGGCTAGGAGCTCGGCTTGGGCCCGGTCGACGGTGGTGATGAAGGTGGGCACCCCGCCGGTGGCGGCCTCGCCCCGCTCGATGGCCTCCCACAGGTGGATGGAGATGTCCGCCACCCGGACCTCGTTTTCCTCCTTGCCGGCGGCCTTGACCCCGTCGTCCAGCATGATGAAACAGAACGGGCAGGCGGTGGCCACCCGGGTGGCCCCGGTGGCGATGAGCTCCTGGGCCCGTTCGTCGTTGATCTTCTTGCCGACGGATTCCTCCATCCACATTCGGCCCCCCCCGGCCCCACAGCACATGCCCTTGGTGCCGTTGCGGCCAGCCTCGACCACCTGCACCCCGGCGATGGAACCGATAACCCGGCGAGGGGCCTCGTAGATGTCGTTGTGGCGGCCCAAGTAACACGAATCGTGATACACGATGCGCTCGTCGAGACGGGCGGAGGAAAGATCCAGCTGACCCGATTCGACCAGCGATTCTAGGAACTGGCTGTGGTGCACCACCTCGTAGTGGCCGCCCAACTGGGGATATTCGTTCTTCATTGTGTTGAAGCAGTGGGGGCACTGGGTGATGATCTTGCGCACCCCCATGCCGTTGAGGTTGGCCACGTTCTGCTTGGCCAGCATCTGGAACAGGTACTCGTTGCCGGAGCGGCGGGCGGGGTCTCCCGTGCACAGCTCGGAGGGCCCGAGGATGGCGAAGTCGATACCAGCTCTGCGTAACAACTTGGCGGTGGCCTCGGTGACCCGCTTGTTCTTGTCATCGAAGCTGCCCGCGCAACCGACCCAGTACAGGTACTCGTGGCTGAAAGCATCGCCCGGGTCCACGATCTCCACGCCGGGGACCTTCTCAGTCCATGCCCCTCGGTCGGATTGGGACATGGCCCAGGGGTTGCTGCTGTTCTCCATGGCCCGGTAGGCGTTGCCCAACTCGGTGGGGAAGTTGGATTCCATCAGCGACAGGTAGCGGCGCATGTCGAGGATCTTGTCGAGGATCTCGATGTTGACCGGGCAGATCTCGTCACACGCCTTGCAGCTGGTGCAGGCCCACAGCTCCTCGGGGGTGACCCGGTCGAACATCCAGTTGGCCGGCACGGTGATGTCGGACTCGACCCCAATGGGCGGGGTGACGGCCGGGTTGCCGGTCCGGGCCATGACCTCACCCGTCTTGAGCACGATCTCGCGGGGGTCGAGGGACTTCCCGGTGGCATGGGCGGGACACACCGAGGTGCAGCGCCCGCACATGGTGCAGGAGTCGGTGTCGAGCAGCTGCTTCCAAGTGAAGTCTTCAATGGAGGAGGCACCGAAATGTTCCAGCTCGGTGTTGTCCATGTCGGGCATGGGCTTCATGGCCCCCTTGGGCCGCTCCCGGCTGGAGAGATACATGTTCAGCGGGCTGGTGAACATGTGGCGCAACATGGTGGTGGGCAGAATGATGACGAAGGCCATGAAGCTGGCCACGTGGGCCACCCACCAGCCCTGGTGCCAGCCGTTGAGGTTGGCGGAGCCGTCCACCAGCTGGGCGAGGGGGTAGCCGACCACCGACCAACGCTCGAAGGTGGGGCTACCGGTGGCGGCGATGCGGAACATCTCGGTGCCGAACCCGGTGATGCCGATGGCGCCGAACACCCCCAAGATCACTGCGTGTTCGGGCCGGGACTTGATGCGGATGCGGTAGGGGCGGAACCGTCGGGGCCCGTAGCGGCGCACCACGGCCCAGCCGATGCCGACCAGGAAGCCCAGCCCGGCCAGGTCGGCAACCAGGGAGTAGCCCTGGTAGACGCCGCCGTGGAGGAACTTGGCCGCCGACGGCAGCTGGTGGTTGATCTCCAGCACCGTGGTCACGGCCAGCAGGATGATGAAGTTGAAGTAGATAAGGCTGTGCATGATGCCAGCGGCGGGCTCCCGCAGCAGCGTCTGCATGTAAACCCCGGCCCGGAAGTCGGCCAGGCGCTTGCCGATGTTGCGGGGGGTGGTGGCCCGCTTGTCGGGCCGGCCCCGCTCCCAGTTCTTCATCCGGTTGGCGAACATCACCGCGCCGTAGACGATCAACAACGGCACCAGGCTGTAGAAGACCAGCTTGAAGCCGCTGGGGATGCCTTCGAAGACCTCGCGTTGGATCGAGGATTCGTCGGAGTGCTTGATGAAGGCCGAACTCAACCCCGAGATGGCGGTGATGGCGGCGAAGCCCAGCCCGATGGCCAACACGATGTGACGGGCCTTGATCGGGGACCCCAGGGACGCACGGTGCGTCGGTGTGGCCACCGCGCTCGCGCCGGTGGCTGTCTCGGAGTCAGCCGCGGGTTCAGCCTCGGAGTTGGAACGACCTTCGGTCAGGGTGCTCACAAGCCAGCAACGTAGTGCTCCATTCCCTCGCCGGGCGAGCGGTGCACGGGTGGCCCCGTCGTTCGCTCCCTACCCAACGGTGGGGGTGAAGGATTGGGAGCCGATTGCCCCTTGACCATCGGTGA
>JANPEN010000604.1:0-4311 GCA_031422955.1 Acidimicrobiia bacterium | reverse complement strand
CCTGGTCTTGCCCACCCCGCCCGGGCCGGTCAAGGTCACCAGCCGGTGATAGCGGAGAGCCTGAACGACCTCTCGAACCTCGCGTTCACGGCCCAGAAACGAGGACAACGCCCCAGGTAGGTTGGTACGTGAACCGTCGAGGCTGCGCAACGGCGGGAACGACTCGGCCAGGCCAACCGCGGTGACTTGGAACACGTGCTCGGGCTCGGCCAGGTCTCGCAGGCGATGCATCCCGAGATCGCGGAAACCCATCTCGCTCGCCAGGCCGTCCTGGGCCAAGGCGTGGACCGCGCCGGACGCAAGGATCTGCCCGCCGTGCCCAACCGCCATGAGCCGGGCGGCGCGGTTCAACACCGGCCCGAACCAGTCCCCGTCACGGGATTGTGCTTCGCCGGCGTGCAGCCCGATGCGCGCCCGCAGTTGCCCGATGGCACCCCAGTCCTGGCCAGCCAGGGCCACTTGCGCGGCGACCGCCGCCTCGATGGCCGCCACGTCCGATTCGAACCGGGCCACCACGCCGTCGCCGGTGTGCTTGAAGACCGTGCCGCCGGCGTGGATGACCGCAGCCCCGAGCAGCGTGTCGTGTCGTTGCAGCGCCTCTTGCATATCCGCGCCGTGCGCCGCCCACAGGCGCGTCGATCCCTCGATGTCGGAGAACAGGAAGACCGAGAGCGACACGGACGAAATCTACAGGTTGGCCGGGTTTGGCGATCCCGCAGCCGACCCAGTGCGCCGGATCACGCCGCAGCTACGGAGCTGTGGCGCCGGGGTCGTTTCCGCCGGGTCGGCTGCCGCGGCGGATCTCGCTGAAGATGGTGTCGAGCACCCAGGCGACAGTCGGGCCGGACTCCACGCCGGGCACGCCGAACTCCTCCCGCATGCGCAACCACGCCTGGGCGGAGAGCAGACAGCGGATCACCGCGGCCAACCGCACCTGCTCGCGCTCGTCGAGCTCGGGGAAGGCGGCCGCCACCATCTTTCGGAACTGCACGGTGTTCTCCCGGGTGTCGGCAGAGAAACGGCGGGGATCGGCGTTGAAAAGCGCCTCGGCCCGGGCGGCGGCGTGGAACTGGTCGAGGCCGGCCATGATCCGCACCGCGACCATGGGGAGGTCATCGATGGATTCGATGGGCCCGCCCGGTGGACTCATGCCAGTCAGACTTCTCAAGCGGTCGGACAGGCCCCCGAGCAGCGCCTCGCGATCGGGGAAATGGCGGTACACCGTCCGCTCGGACACGGCGGCGGCCCGTGCCAGTTCGCGGGTGGTGACCTCATCGGCCCGATGCGTCTCGAGCAGGTCGGTAAGCGCGTCGAGGATGAGGTCCCGGGTCTGGCGGGCTTGTCGTTCCCGCAGAGGAGAGGAGTAGCTACGCGAGGACATCGTGCCCACCATGATGCCACGATCCTGTAACCACGGCAAGGAACCGCATTGACAGCAGTGTCCTGTCCCTAATAGGGTCTCCCGAAGAGTCCGAAGAGGGAGACGGCCATGGGTGACGTGACGCAGGCGGCGCGAGCAAAGGAAACCGTGGTTTTCAGCCCACCTCGGCCGGGGATGTGGGAGCTCGAGACAACCCATCACGGGGTGCGCCCGCTCTCGCCCCTCATCCGTGACGCCTACCAGCGCGCCTTCCAAGACGGCGCCAAGACCCTGGTCGAAACGTACGGGTTGCCACTGGACGGGATCGACGCCGAGTTGGTGCACGGCTGTTTCTACATTCGGCCACGTGGATTGGGTGAGGGCAATAAACCATCACCCGTACCACCCAAGGTGATAATGAAGCTGATCGCCCGGTTGCACCCGGGGATGCGGCGGCGAAACCGGGCGGCGGCGCTGGCCTTTTCGACCAAACACTGGCGCGCCGAGGTGGACCGGTGGTTCAACCAGGACCGCCAACCGCTGATCGAGCGAAACCTCCAGTTGCAGTCCGTCGATTTGACCGCGCTCGACGATGTGGCGCTCGCCTCCGAGATCACCGGGTTACTAAACCATTTCGAGACACAGGCGCGCCGAAACCTGGAGACCCACGGCGGGGACCTCATCCCGGTCGGTGATCTGCTGGCCCATTGCGAGCGATGGGCCATCACGGCACCGGAAGCGGCCACGTTGTTGGTCCGATGTTCTCCAGCGACGGTCGAGACAGCCGAATTGCTCGGCCCGGTGGCACGGGCGCTGGCAAGCTGCGCAGTGCCGCCGGCCTCCATCGAGGCGGTTCGCTCGCTCGGTCCCGAGGCGCGTGAGGCGGTCGATGCATGGGAGCGGCTGCACGCCTGGCGGCTGGTGACCAGTGACGAGGTGGACCGCCCCACCTTGGCCGAGCTGGCTTCGTTGCGGCTTGCCTCGTTGCTGGCTGCGGTCGATCCCGAGGCGGTCGTCGCCTCCTTGGCCGTCCCGGACGTCGCCGGGATACGAGCGCGGGTACCGGCTGCGAGCCGATCCCTGTTCGAGGAGTTGGTGACCGAGGCCCGCTACGGCATGCGCCAGCGCGAGGACATTCGCGGGGTGTGTTGGAATTGGCCGGGCGGGTTGGTCCGCCGTGCCATGCTGGAGGCCGGGCGGCGGCTGACCGACCGGGACCAACTGCACGCACCGAAACACGCGGCTGAGTTGTTCCCGAAGGAGCTGACCGAGTTGTTGGTGCGCGGCAGAGGCCCCAGCCCCGACGAGTTGGCCGAGCGCGCCGCGTTGCGTGACCGTATCGAGGCCATGCCGCCACCACGCATCCTGGGCGACGTGGAGGCGCCGCCTCCGCTCGACGCCTTGCCGGCACCCATGGCCCGAGCCACCGCCGCCATGATGGCCAACCTGCTGGCCGATGCCACTGCGCCCGGCGGAGAGGCGCTGCGCGGGGTCGGCATCGGCACGCAGGTGTATCAGGGCCGGGCCTGTGTCGTGCGCGATGCGGCCGATGCCTTCGATCGGCTGCAGCCGGGCGATGTGATGATCGCCGCCTTCACCGGCCCGTCGTTCAACTCGATCCTGCCCATCCTCGGCGCGCTGGTGGTGGAGGAGGGCGGTGCGCTGTGCCACGCCGCCATCGTCGCCCGGGAGTTCGGCCTGCCCGCCGTGATCGGCGCCAAGGGAGCGACCTCACTCATCGCCGACGGTGCCACGGTCGAGGTCGATCCCGTTACCGGCCTGGTTCGACCATGCTGATCCCCGCGTGCACCTCGCGTAGACGAGATCGCCCGCCGGTTCACCGACCTGTTCGCCGCCGTAGCTCAAGCCGAGGAATCATCCCTCCATGCGTTACACGATCGTCCCAGCACTCGTTACATGATCGTCCAACGGCTGCTGTCATGACCGTCCTGTCTCGGAGGAGGTCACACCCTCGAAGAACCGGACCGTCAGCAAGAAGGAGGCCGTGATGGTTGTGTACGTGACGTACCTTTCATCACTCCTCACGGCAGATCCGAACCCGCTGACGCATCGAACATAGCGACAACGTCATCATCGGAACCGACGACATCGCCCCCGTAGCCGACCTGACCAGCCCACGCCCCCGGTACCCGCGATGCGCTGACCGGACGCCATGGGACGATCCTGGCCACCGGATAGCCGTTGCGGGCCACGTGCGTCGTCATGGTCCTACTTTAGCTAACCGAGCGCTACGTCAGTGCCCACCGGCCCCGCACCACCGGGGCGGTTGCGCTTGTGGGCCATGTTGCGCTCCTTCCGCCGTTGGGGATTCGTTAGCTCGATGACATGAACGCGGTCAGCCGCATGGAGATGAGCCATGCCTCGATCTCGGAGGTGTTGGGCGCCTCTGCCGGCAGCGAGGACGCCGCCTCCGCGTCCACGAGAGCTTGTTCGAGCTCGGGGCAGCGCCCTCGGTGATGCTGGTCGAGGTCGTCGGGCAGGGGGCCGTGCTCTGTCCCCGCCTGCTTGAGGGCGACCAGGTCGGCGACATCGTGATAGCCGAACGCTGGTGCGAGCACGGTGAGGTTCGGTTCGAGCAATGCAGAGCGGAGCAGGTGGACTCCGGTGAGCGCCACCCGGTAGCTGTAGAGCATCGACTTCGCCGTTGCCTCGCGTTCGTGGAGTTTCGTGGGAGTACGCCAACCCGACCTATGAGCAGGTCGCGGGACGAGGCTGATCGACTGGCGGCCGGCACGCAGCCGTGGGCCGACGGGGCGGAGATCGCGCGCTGGATGGTGACTGGGCCGAATGCCGAGAGCGTCGAACTGCATGAAAACGCAGGGGTGGACCGCACGTTGCGGCACCATCTGGACCTTGGGTGGCCGGATATCGACGTCCATGGGTTCCTAACCGGCCTGCTCGGACACGTTCGAGACTGGGTTGTCGCCCCA
>JANPEN010000603.1:0-20621 GCA_031422955.1 Acidimicrobiia bacterium | reverse complement strand
CAGCTCGGGCTTGGCCACCATCTGGCACCAACGCTCGAACTGGGACGGGCCGATCACCAAGCACATGACCCAACCGTCCTTGGTGCGCACGGTGTCCCCCGGGCCGGCGGTCTGGCCCCGGTTGTGGGTCGACACCCGGTTCACGCCCAACAGGTCCTGCTCGATGATGGTGGGACCCATCCAGGTCAAGGCGCTGCGCAACAACGCCCCCTCCAGGAACTGGCCCTCCCCGGTCTGGGTGCGATGCATAAGCGCGGCCATGGTGGCCAACGCGGACAGCGTGGCGGTGGAAAAGTCCACGTACGGCGCATTGGCCCGAGTGGGATGACCCTCGGGACCGGACAGGTACATGTTGCCCGAAGCGGCCTGAGCCAAGCCATCGAAGCCGACCTTGTTCGACCAGCTGCCCCCCGAGGCGAAGGCGTTCACGGTGGTCAAGATGATGTCGGCCTTGTAGCCGCGCAAGGTGTCATAATCCAGACCCATTGAGACCAGCGTCTCGGGGGGCAGGTTGGCCACCACCACGTCGGCCCCCTTGACCAGCCGTTCCACTACCTTGCGGCCCTCGGCCTTGACCGGGTTCAGGGTCAAGCAACGCTTGTTCCGGTTGACCTGCAGGTACATGGCGCCGACCCCGTCATCAGTGACCGGCGCCACCCAACGATCTTCGCCGCCATCGATTCGCTCGACCCGAATCACGTCGGCACCGAGATCACCCAGCAGGGCCGCGCACCACGGCCCCGCTATGTAACGGCCGAAATCGAGCACCCGGACGCCTTGCAGTACTGAAGCCATCGGGACCTCCCCAGGTCAAGGCGTCAAATCGACACCTGGCTGCACAGTAGGCCAAACCCAACGCCGGATCGACCGCCTTCACGATCGGGCCGGGGTGCAACACCCGCAGCGGTGCGCGACGATGAGGCCCTGACGCAACCCGCGGGGTTGCGGCCAACGAGGAGGCAACCATGGGACGCATCGCCGGGTTCGATCATCTGGCCATCACCGCAGCTGACCCCGAGGCCACCATGGCCTTCTACCGAGACGTGCTCGGGGCCGAGGTGCTGTATGAGGAGAAGTGGCGGGCAGGGAAGATCCCGGTCTATTCGCTCCAGGTCGGCGCCAACCGGATCAATGTCCATGACCCCGTTCGCGACAAGAAAATCCCCGACTCGCTGCTGGCCGGCACACCCGTTCCCGGTTCGGAGGACTTCTGCTTTCGCTGGGAGGGACCCATTGAGGAGGCCATCTCCCTGTTGCACCAGCACGGCGTGGCCATTGTGGAGGGCCCGGTCTTCCGGCTCGCCTCCAACAACGCCAAAGCATCCTCGGTGTATTTCAACGACCCCGACGGGAACCTGCTGGAGCTATTGTCGATTGACTAGAGCTACCCGACTTACCCGATTTACCCGATTCACCCGGCTAGAGAGCGTGAGCGAAGCCGTGGATATCGCGAATAGTGGCGGCGTACACGTCGGGCATGACTGCTTCGAACAGGCAGTCCCCCGCGTGGCAGGTGCCATTGACGGTTCGCCCGACCGTGGCCACGCCGGCGGTGAGCAGTTTGCGGTAATAGGCCAGGCCTTCGTCTCGGAGCGGGTCGAGCTGGTTGACCGAGATCACGTGAGGAGGCATACCGACCAGTTCGGCGGGGTCGGCGTGGTAGGGCCAGGCCAACGGGTTGGTGGCGTGATCCCCGTTCGGGTCATAGACCTTGGCCAGCACACCCATCTGCTCGCAGCTGAGGAAATAACCATCGTTCTCGTACAACGAGGTCAGCTCGGGCAACGGGTTGGCGTAGGCATTGGAGATATACGGGCACTGCGCGTACACGCCGTCGATCTGGCTCAGGTGGCCCTCTCGCTTGGCCTGCAGCGCCGTGGCCAGGGTCAGGTTGCCGCCGCCGGATTCGCCCGACACCACGAGTTTGGCGATGCCCAGCCGAGCCTTGTTGTCCGTAACCCATTGCAAAGCCGACGTGCAGTCGTTCAGCCCGGCCGGGAACGGGAACGGGCCAAGCTTGCCACCGGCGTTGCGGAACTCGACGCCGACCACTACCAGCCCCGTAGCGGCGAGGCTGTCCCGCCAACGGGCGTAACCGACCCCCGCCGCTTCGAGCAACACCATCCCGCCGCCATGCAGATGCAACACACCAGGAAGGGCACCCTCGGCGGCGACCGGGCGATGGATGTACACCGTGATGTCGTTGCCGTGGACCCCGCGGATCACCTCGACGCTGCGCTGCACCCCTGGCACCTCGGCCAAGCCGCTGGCCAGCACGCCGAACAACTGCTCGAAGCCGGCCTCACTCTCGCTGACGAACTCGTGCAGGGCCTCCATTGACGAAGCGCTATCGACCGGCAACGCCGGTGTGCGCTCACCCAACGCAAACGGCTCCATCGCCGCAATCATGCGAGGGTCCGCCCGGGGGTCCTCCTTCAAGGTGAGATCGGGGTTACCGAGCCGTCCGGGGAGATGAGGTGTAGCCATGAGCGGACTCCTTCGCTGGTGCGAGCGCTGGTTCCGAAGCTAGCCCACCGGGGCAACTGCGCCTCCGATCCCGCCAGGCGGGCAGGATCTGTTTGGCGATCACGGCTCAGGGCCGCGACCTCAGCTCAGTTGGCCGAGGATGTCCACCACGACATGGGCTTTCACCGAGGACACACAGATGGGCTTGTTGCCGCCGAACCCGTTGGGCAGAGTCGGCACGATGGCCAGATTGGCACGGGTTTCGCCCGGCGCGTAGTTCACCGTGGACATGGCGGCGGCCGACACGCAGTCCCCAACGTGGGCAAAACCACCGGCGGTGGCACCGGTCACCGTGAGGTTGAGGATCAGCGCCCGTACCGAGGGGTCCGGCACGAGCAACGTGCGCGACCCACCGAAGAGGGCTTCGGCGTTGAACGGCTGCGGGCCCCCACCGCCGAACGCGAACGGCGCTGACGCTCGGGACCCGCCCACCTCTTGAACGGCTAGGCGGTAGATGAGGCTGTCGCTCTGGCCGACCGCCGCCAACGGGACCCAGAACGAGAACGTGCCGGCTGAGCCGCGAGCCACCTCAACGGAGCCGACCACCACCGGCACCGAGAAAGGGCATAGCGGGGTTTGCGTCACCACCCCTTCGTAGGCACCACCGAGACCAGTGGGTTGGACCGTTACCGTGTACTCGGCGCACGGAGCAAACCCCGCATCCCGAAACACCACGCTCGCCTCTAACAGGTTGAACGGCGCGCTGTTGTTGAAAGAAAAAGCGACCGAGCCACAGTCGCTGCTCCAGCTGAAGGGATAGGTCCGAGCCCCACCCCCGCTCGGCCCGCCCGGGGTCAGGATGGGCGGCTGAATCGAAGAGAGAGCCGTGCCGGAGCCGGAGCCGCACTGGGTCCGGGTGTCAAGCACCCGTTCCTGGCGGGCGGTGAAGCCGCTCGTTGCGTCGTACCAGCCGTTGACGTCGGCAAAGATGTGGGTCCGGGCCACGGTGAAAACACAGAACCCGCCGCCCGAGTCGAGGGAGACCACCACCGCGTTGGGCACCGCTTTGTTCGGCGGATGGTTCAGGTTCGACGCCAAAGGCCGTTCACCGCAGGGATAGGCGGTGAGGAAGCCGTCGGCATCGCCCTCGGTGGCGGCGAGGTTGAGGGACACCGCCACTGCGCTGGGCGCCACGCCGGCCAGGCCAGTGGCCTGAACCCGGATGGCCTGAGCTGGCCCCACCTTGGCGGCGGGGCCCAGTTGGCTATCGGTGCGAGTGTCGAATAGGCGGGAGGGGACCAGCGGGGTGAACCCGCTCCCAACCAGCAACGAACCGTTGTAGTCCACAACCAGGTCGGTGCCACTGGTGGTGAAGAAGCACACCTCGCCGCTCGGCCCGACCGGTACGGTGGCGGCGTTGGCGACCACCTCGTTCGGGGCGAAGTTGACCGTAGACGCCCAGGGCCGCTCACCACACCCGTAGGCGGTGAGGAACCCTCCCTCGTCGGCGTTGACCACGGTGATGTTGAGCTGCACTGCCGCCACGCCCGCGTTGGGCGCAACCTGAGGGATCATCAAGATTTCCCCGGCCAGCAGCCGTCGAGGCGGCCCGCCGAGCACTGCGCCGCGCGTGTCCAAGAGGCGGTACGGGGCGGGTTGGGCGGAAAACACCGCAGCGGCGGCATTCGGCAGGTCACGGGCGAGCAAAACGAACAACAGCAGCGCGCCCGCCACGAGCCGATAAAACGGTGATTTCCTCATACCGGGACCGTACCTGCTGGCACGTGTGCTGCTCCGTTCTGCCCTGTTCTGCCCAGGGTGCCGAGCCAGGCAGCGGCAAGCGGCGCCGACCAGCAGTACCCCACTAGCGGTACTAGGTTCCCAAGGGATCCGCTCGCGAACCATCGAACGGGTCAGGGGGATGACCGATGAAGAAGCTGTTGGCATTTTTCGCGGCGATCATGATGCTGCTTTCGGCCATGGTCGGGGCCGCTCCGGCGGGGGCGGATGGGCCCGACGACGACGTTGACGACGAAGCGGAGTCACCCGCCTATTTCGTCAATGAGGCCAAGCTCGACTTCGGCGCCGTGCCGGGCGTGGTCACTACTCGCCAGTGGGGCGTGCTCGAGGGGTCCGGTTACCGCATCGAGGTCCCATCCAACTGGAACGGCTCGCTGGTGATGTGGGCCCACGGCTACCGGGGCGAGGGCCTGGAGTTGACGGTGGACAACCATCCCCTGCGCGCCTTCCTCGTCGCCAACGGCTACGCCTGGGCGGCCTCCAGTTACAGCCGCAACGGGTACAACCCCGGCCAGGGGGCCGAGGACACCCACGAGTTGACCAAGTTCTTCCGGGAAGAGATAGCCATGCCCAAGCGGACCTACATCACCGGCGCCTCCATGGGCGGTCACGTCACCGCCGCCCTGGCCGAGCAACACCCCCGCACCTACGCCGGGGCCATGCCCATTTGCGGGGTGCTGGGCGACTTCGAGTTGTTCGACTACTTCTTGGACTTCAACGTGGCCGCCCAGACCCTCTCAGGGGTGGGCGAAACGTTCCCGTACGGGCCCGACTACCTCACCACCACGGTTCCGGCCACCAAGGCCGCCCTCGGCCCCGTCTTCCCCTTCGTCCTGAACCCCAATGGAGAGCAGCTCAAGTCGCTGACCGAGCTGCGCTCCGGCGGAGACCGCCCGCTGTTCGATCAGGGTTTCCTGTTCTGGAACGGCGTGGCGGGTGACTTCCTGTTCGGCCTGGGTGTGGGTGACGGCAACATCGAGCCCGGCCAAGGCTCGGTAGTGGACAACACCGATGCGGTGTACCAGTTCGATACCAAACCTGCCCTCAACGACGCGGAGACAGCCTTTAACGCCAGCGTGCAGCGCCTCAGCGCCGAGCGCGAGGCCCGCGAGCGCAACGACGAGGGATGGGTGCCCATTACCGAAGGGAAGTTACGCATCCCCACTCTCACGCTGCACACCCTGGGCGATCTGTTCGTGCCGTTCCACATGGAGCAGGAATACGCTCGCCGGGTGGCGGCCAAGGGCAATGCCCAGTTCCTGGTCCAACGAGCCACCCGCGACGTTGGGCACTGTTCCTTCACCGGCCCGGAGCTGGTCAGAACCTTCAGCGACCTGGTGGCCTGGGCGGAGGCAGGGATCAAGCCAGCCGGAGACAACGTGTTGAACCCCGCCATCGTGGCCGACCCGCAATACGGTTGCACGTTCACCGACAGGAGTTCACCCCGCTTGTGGAACAGCAACCCAGCGCTGGCCTTCTTGACCCCGCCCCCCTGCCTGACCTAGCGCGGCGCCGACCGGGGAGGGCGCAGCCACCCAGGCGGCTGACTGCCCGCAACGGCTTCCCCACGTGCCGGTGGGGGTGATGTGCTCGCCAACAGCCCGCCAGGACCAAGTGGGTACGCTGCTCCGGTCACATCCAGCGATATTCGGCATAACTGGTTCAGCTGCACAGTTTCTGTTGGGGTCGGTGGCCAGTTCGCAAGAAGTCGGAGGCTGGGCATATGGATTACGCGCGGGGGAGGCGCAACGGTGTCCCCAGCGAACCCACGTCGGGATCCGCCGCTGAAACCGCTACCAGCACGGACCTCACAGGCAACGATGGATGGGCCAACCCTGATCGCCCTGAGCAGCTGCCTTACCTGCGAGGACGCCTCCTACTCATCAGCCGGCGCCTAAGCCTCGCCGTTTGCCTGCTCGGTGTAGCCGTGATCGTGGGCTACTGCTTCCGATCCTCCCACATCGTGAAGTTGTGGCCGTCTCTACCACCGATGTATCCCAATGCGGCCCTGGGTTTTGTCTTCGGTGGTGTCGGGTTGCAGCTTGCCGTGAGCAGCGGGGGAAAGCGGCGAAGTTGCGGGGCACTCGGGGCGGCCATTCTGGCGGCGATCGGGGCTATCTCCCTGCTGTTGCGGCTCGGCAGTGTGGGACCAACCTGGTTCGAAGGATTGTGGCCCGCGCAACCCTTCGTGGCGGCCACCACGCCCGTGCCAGGCCGACCGGTAGCGGAGACGAGCATCGCTTTCGTGATTCTCGGCGCCGCCGGGGTCCTGACCGCGTTGCGGCGAAACCCCAGGCTCGCTCAGGCCCTTGCGCTGAGCGCCCTTTCGGTAGGCCTGGCGGCCACACTCGGCTACGTGTTGGGGGTGAATCGCGTACGGCTCGGCTCCACCCTCGGTGGTGCCGTAGGTATGGCGTTGCACACTGCGTTGGGAATCACCGCACTCGGTTTGGCTGCGCTTATTGCCCGTCCCGGTGTGGGCCTTGTCGCCCAACTCACGAGCGCAGGTCCCGGCGGCCGCATCAGCCGCCGTCTCGTCGGAATGGCTTTGCTGACCCCCCTTGCCTTCATCGGCATCGGAGTTTTTCTCCGCGAGGTTCTAGCCGACGAACTGCTCGCCGGGTCCATCGCCGCGGTGCTCCAGGCCGGGCTGCTGGGCTTCGTCACCTTGGTCCCTGCCGCCGGAATCGACCGCTTCGACGACCACGTCCGCCAAGCGGTGCGTCTCGTGCGCAGCAGGCAGGAGTCCGTTGGCGAACAGCACGTCGTCATCCGCGCCATCGCTGAAGAACTTGTGCTCGATCCCCCATCGCCGCCTGGATGGACGGTGGCGGTGGCCCGGGAACAAGCAACGGGGGAACTGGGCGGCGACACCGTTCAGCTACTGGTTGAGCAGGACCGCATGCTTCTCGCCTTCTTCGACCTTGCCGGCCACGGCAGCGTCGCGGGCCTCAACGCCTACCGGTTCCGCCGAGAGATCGCCGCACTCTGGCACCACCACATTCCACCCACCGAGATCATGAATCGCCTCAACCAAAGCGCCGTCGAACTCGAGACCATTGCCACCGGCGTGCTCATCGAGATCCAGCCTTCAACCGGTGAAACCACCGCGGTCATAGCGGGCCACCAACCACCGCTGCACCTCCACCACGGTGAGCTAACCAGTTGGCAACGAACCGGCCCCCTCCTGGGCGTCCCAACCGCAGAGTTTCACCAACGCCGCTACCACCTTGCTCCTTCCGACCTCCTTGTCGTCTACACCGACGGCGTGACCGAGGCCCGCCCACTCCACGGTGAACCGCTCGGCGACGAGCGCCTCATCGGCCTTGTGCGGGCCTTCGCCCAGGACCATCCTGCCCAACTGGTCGGTCTCTGCCTCGACGCAGCCCGAGATCACACCCATGCCCGCCTCCTCGATGACGCCCTCATCTGCGCCCTCCTTCGCCAGTAGTTCAGAACCTGTTACCCATACCGGCCCGTGGGATGATGCGTCCCATGGACTTTGGAGTGGTGTTCCCGACGACGGAGATCGGCACGGATCCCGTCGCTATCCGTGACTACGCGCAGGCCGCTGAAGAACTCGGTTATGCCTACGTGGTGGCGTATGACCATGTACTCGGCGCGGTCCACGAAAACCGCGAGCCCAAGCTGTGGGGCCCCTATACCGAGCAGCATCCTTTCCACGAGCCGTTTGTGTTGTTCGGGTTCCTCGCCGGCGTAACCACCCGCCTGGAGCTGGAGACGGCGGTGATCATCCTGCCGCAACGCCAAACTGCGCTGGTCGCCAAGCAAGCGGCCGAGGTCGACGTGTTATCGGGCGGACGGCTCCGCCTGGGTGTGGGAACCGGCTGGAACCACGTGGAATACAGCTCCCTCGGCGTGCCCTGGGAGAAACGCGGCGCCCGCTTCGACGAACAGATCGAGGTGTTGCGCCAACTCTGGGCCCAACCCGTGGTCGACTTTGACGGCCGCTTCCATCGCATCGAACGGGCCGGCATCGCCCCCCAGCCGGCGGCCCGACGCATACCGATCTGGTTCGGTGGGTTCTCCGACGTGGCGCTGCGACGCGCCGCTCGCACCGGTGACGGCTTCTCCTTCGGGGGTGCCGGCCGCCAGGCGGCGGAGCAAACCGAACAGTTGCGTGCGCTCCTCGGCGAAGCGGGACGCGACGCGGCCGGCTTCCCGGTCGAATGGTCCACCGCCTGGGGCCTGGGGCTGGACGCCCTCGGTCGTTCGGTGAGCAGGGCCCGGGACTCCGGCGTGTCCCACTTCTCGATCAACACGATGTCCTCAACCGCAGCCTGGGCCGGTGTTCCCGAGGTGCGCCTCGCGACCGTCACCGATCACATCGCGGCCATTGAAACGTTCATCCGTGAGGCGGGCGGCTGACCGACCCTTCCGCCGACGCGGCGCCGATGATGGCCTGCACCCGCTCAGCGTCGTAGCCGAGCAGATCGGCCAACACGTGGCTCGCGTGCTCGCCGTAGCTGGGACCGGCCGCGGTGACTTGCCCGGGGGTGCGGGACAGCCGAAACCGAGGCCCCTCGACCAGCACCGGTCCCAGCAGCGCGTGCTCGACGGTCACGTAGTGGTTCCGATGGGCGAGTTGTGGGTCGGCCAGGCATTCAGCGCTGTTTTGCACCTGATGGGCGGGCACGCCGATGCGCTGCAGCTCCGTTTGGAGTTCGCCCGCCTCTCCCGCCGCGGTGCGCCCCCCGATGAGCCCGTCCAGCTCATCGTGGCGGGCGTGGCGTTCCACCACGGAAAGCTGGGCCAGGTCGGCCCGGCCCAACCAGCCGGTCAGCGCCCGCCAATGGGCGTCAGTGTCACAAGCAATGGCCACCCAGGTGTCCGGGCCCCGTGCTGGATACACGCCGTGGGGTGCCATCACCGCGTCGCGGTTGCCTCGCGCTTCGAACACCACACCGTTGACCTCGGCATCGAGTAGGGCAGTGGCCTGGAAGTGCATCGCGCATTCGGCCTGCGAAAGGTCCAGATGTTGGCCTTCACCGGTGCGGCGCCGATGCTCCAACGCCGCTAACAGCGCAGCCAGACCGAAACGGGGCGACACGATATCGGTGTAGGCCCCGAACGGGCCTGACGCCGAACGACCCGGCCAGCGGGTCGTGGTGGTGAACCCGAACAGGGCCGTGGTCAGATTGCCGAGACCGGGCAACTGCAGCGTGCCGGTTTGGCCCGGTAGGCAACTCGACAACAACACGATGCTGGGGTTCACCGCCCTCATCTGCTCATAGCCGAGGCCCATCCTGACTAACGCTCCGGCGGAGTAACTCTCCACCGCCACATCCGCCCAACGAACAAGGTCCCAGAGCACTTCCCGGGACCCAGCCTCGGACAGGTCCAACTCCAAGCCGAGCTTGCCGGCGTTGCAGTTTGCGTACAGGCCGCTCGCTTCCCGCGGGAAGCGCTCAACGGAGCGATGGAAGGGCGAGGTGGTGCGGGTGAGGTCGGGCCGGGAGCTTGACTCGACCCTCACCACGGTAGCTCCAAAGTCGGCCAATGAGCGCCCGATGTACGGTCCAGCCACCGACCAACTGAGATCGAGGACCCGCAGTCCCGCCAACGCCGGGCCGTGCTCGTCGCCCCCGGCTGCGACGGGACGGAGAGACCGTGCCATACCGAATGGTTCGATGGCGTCATGGCTGCCGAGCCTGGGGGCCGGGCCCAGGGCCCGCAGCGGGGAGGCCGGCGCCACCACGAAACGGCCCGGATAGCGATGTTCTCGGTCCGCCTCGGGGTGGCGCACCACATCCCAGAACGCTCGATCGGCCAGGTGGTCGTTGTCCAGAACCTCGGCCAGCGTGGAGACGGGGGCCAGCAGCACCCGCCGTCGGGCCGCCTCCGAAAAGAGGTACTGCTTGGTACGGGTCGCGGTGAACTGAGCGATGATCACACAGAGCCGGTCGACTTCGGCTGGCGGTATCGTGCCCGCGAAAAGTCCCGTATTCAGCTCGACCCAGGACGTGTCCCGCGTCGCTTCGTCGCAACCCCCCTCCTCCCAGATCCATTGGAAGAGGTTGACGGCGAACTGAGCCAACGCCTCACCGAAGGAGAAGGTGATGCTGACCTCGCCGTCCGCCGCCGGGTAGGTCCAACGCACCTTGAACGTTCCGAAGTCGATCCCGTCGCCCGAGCGGTGCATTGGCGGCCACGCCCACGCCTCGTTGAGCGTGTAACAGAACGACGTCTGCAAACAGGAAACTTGGGCCGACACGTCGGCCAGCTGGCCGCGCCCGGAACGATGGCGTTCGGTCAAGGCCACCAAGGCGGCCACGGCCATGTCGGCCGCGCCGTGCTGATAGGCCTGCGGCGGTCCCAGGCGCAGCGGAGCTAGGTCGGCATCACCAGCCAGGGCCGCCTGGCAACCGGCCGCGCTGATGATCAGATCGGTTGCCTCCCAGTTCGCCTTGGGTCCATCGAGCCCGAAAGGAGTGAGGACCACGACCACCAACGCAGGGTTCACCGCGGCCAGGTCTGCGAAGGCGAAGGGCAGTTCGTGGGGGCGCCCGCTCCACAGCAGCACATCCGCGGTGGCGGCCAGGTCGGCCAGCCGAGCGCGCCCGGCGGTACTGGCCAGATCAGCGATGACGGACCGTTTGCCCCGGTTGTAGGCCCAATGCCACAAGCCCCGCTCCCCGTGCGGCCGATCCCCAGCGAACGGCGGACACCAACGCGCCGAGGTTCCCCCCGGCGGTTCCACCAGGATCACCTCTGCCCCCAACTGGGCCAACATGAACCCGGCCAACTGACCGCGTTCGTCCGTGCAATCGATCACCCGATACGACGACAACATGGTCCCTCCTTCTTCAATCGATTAGCAGATATTTTCGATAGTTCAAATGTCAATCTTGTAGAGATCGCCGGAGTTGATGTGGAGCATCGTGGCCTGTCCGTCGGGATACCACGTTAGGCCGCACTCGTCGCCGGGCGCCGTCCTGGTCGCGACCGTCGAGGCGACACGAGCCGACGTCGGCTCGGGAGGCCTCGAAAAAGGGGCACCCTCCTACCAATCGACAGTTGATGTCGCCGACAGTAGATGTCGGCTACACTGAGAGAGTGCAAGCTCAATCTCCGGCCTCCTTCGTCAACCGACAACGCGAGCTCGACGCCCTGGCGAGCTGGTGGGAACGCCCTGGCGGGCAACTCGCTCTGGTCTGGGGTCGGCGACGGGTGGGCAAGACCGCCCTGTTGCGTCGTTTCGCAAATGGCCGTCGGTCGTTGTTCCATGTGTCCGCGACGCGGGCGCCCGCCGCGGAACTCGAGCTGCTGTCCCGCCGGGCGGCAGCGTTGGGCTCCCTACCCCGACGGGATCTCGATACCAGACCCTTCAGCAGCTGGGACGATGCGTTCGATGTTCTGGCCGCGCTCGCCGCCCAGGAACCGTTGCTGGTGGTTCTTGACGAGTTTCCAGAGCTGGTCCAGGCAGTACCGGAGCTGCCGAGCATCCTCCGAGCCTTTTGGGAGGAAGCTCGCGGTGCCACCCAGCTTCGCATGGTGCTCTGCGGATCGGCGGTGCGGGTCATGCAAGCAGTGATTGAGGTTCGGGCCCCGCTCTATGGACGCTTTGACCTCGTCCTTCCCGTGCATCCCTTCCAACCGCACGAGGCCGCACTGCTCTTAGCCGATCTTTCGCCACCCCAGCGGGCCGCGGTGTGGGGCATCGTCGGCGGCATTCCCCTTTACCTGTCATGGTGGGACCAGAACGGCACCATGACCGAGAACCTCACCGAGCTGTTCGGGTCGCCAGGGGCCCGGCTGCTGACCGAGGGTCAGTTGGTGCTCGACACCGAAGGCGACACGGGCGAGCTGGGACGGCGCATCCTCTACGCCGTCGCCACCGGTCGCACGAAACACAACGAGGTTGCCGACGCGGTGGGCGCGGATCCGACACGGACCCTTGATCGGCTCATCGATCTGCGCCTTGTTGAGCGCCTCGTGCCAGTGACCGAGGATCCCCGCCGCACCCGGCGCCGTGTCTACCGGATCGGGGACAACTTCCTCGCATTCTGGCTTGGCATCATCGACCGGTACCGCACCGACATCGAACTGGGACTGGGACGAAGCATCATCCCGGCGTTACTTCCTCGCCTGGAGGACCATATGGGGCCCCGTTGGGAGGAGGCCTTTCGGGCCCACCTGCGCCGAATCGCCCAGGACGGCACCCTCGGCCCCGACGTTGTCGCGGTCGGAAGCTACTGGCAGGACAACCGCGGCGAACTCGACGCGGTTGTCCTTTCGGGATCTGGCCGAGTGGCCACCACGGTCGGGGAAGCGAAATGGGCGCGACGAGTGGATGGGCGACGACTACGCTTCGAACTGGAATCGAAGCTGGCGCTGCTTCCCCGCCTAAGCGAAACAGTCGGTCTCGCCGTGTGCGCACGGGAACGAATCGACGGGCCGCAGCACCCGCTCAATTTCACCGCAGCGGACCTATTCGGCTGACAACCGCTCGTCATCCAATCACCGGTCGAGGATCGAGCCGGCAAACAACCAAGCCCGGCGGCGGGGTGGCTTACTCGGTGATGATGCATTCGCGGCTGGGCAAAGCCCGCAGCACGACCATGGCCTTGAACCCGTCGTCGGCCACGGTGTGGGCCTGGGCGCTGGCCCGATCTCGGTAGGACAACTCGCCCACGCCGACCAGATCCTCACCGGTGGCCCGCTCGGCGACGTTCACGACGTAGCGAACGCCGCCAGAGGCAAGAAAGTTCTGCCTGAAGTTGGGGACGTGCACGTCGAGCCAGTGGCGCTTGACCGCTTCGGGGTCGAAACCGTCCCTGGCGCTGATGAGAAAGGTCAGCTTGAACGCCGCTTCGCGCTCGGCTTTGGTGGCTGCCGCGTGGGCGGCCGGGCCAGGGCCGGCCACGATCACGTGCTCGGTCACCCGCAGCCACGTTGTCGGCAACTCCACGAGATCCGCCCAACCATCACCGGACACAACCGCGGGAATGTTCCGCCCCGTTACGCCCTGCGCCCGCGCCGCGTCGTGGTAGCGCAATTCGGCCATACCGTCGAGACCGGACGTCCCGTCACGTGGGTCGAAGAACGTGAGCGTGTAGCCATCCGGTTGCATGTGGGCCACCACGTTGGCGGCGTGGGTGCCCCGCCAATAGTCGACCAGTTGGGTGTGGGTGACGCCTTCACGCCGTCGGGCGATAGTAAAGGTTTTCACCGCCACCGTCATCTCGGTTAGCTGCCCTGGAGAAAGGCGCGGGCAGACAGCGAGGCGACGGCTTCCAGGGCCAACCCGAGGTGGAGATCTTCGGCCATGGCCCGCTTCAACGGGCGGGTGAGCACGTGGCGGGTGTGGCGCAACAAGATGGGGTTCTGCTCGGCCAGCTGCCCCGCCAGCTCAAGGGCGCGGGCCATGACCTGCTCGGCCGGCAACACCTCGCCCACGATGCCCAGGCGCAGCGCTTCCTCGGCGTGGATCTTCTGGCCGGTGAGCAGGAAGTAACGGCCACGGTTGGGGCCGAGCAGCATGGGCCACACGATCTGCATGCTGTCACCTGGCACCAGACCACCAGGGAAGTGCGGTGCGTCCTGGAAATAGGCATGGTCGGCGGCGATCACGATGTCACACAGCACGGCCAGCTCGGAATGGGCGACCACCGGCCCGTTCAGGGCGCAGATGATGGGCACGTCGATTTCCAGCATCTGCTGCACGAGCCGGTTGCCCTCGTGCATGGTCTGCTCCCAGGTGGCCGGGCTCACGTGGCCCAAGGCCAGCGGGTTGGGCCCACCGGCACCCATGCTGATGAACTCGTCGCCGGAGCCGGTTAACACCATGACCCGGTTTTCGCGGTCGGACGCGATCATGGCGAACAGCTCTGGGAGCTCCCGATGGGGGAGCCCGCCCCACACCAACGAGTTGCCCCGATTGGTCATTTGGACAACCAGGACACCCGTATCGGAGCGCTCCACCGACACGCATTTGAAGCGGTCTTTGTACTCGTGAAGTTCCATCTTCGCAGCTCCCCCAAGTGGATGACAGGTCAGCGGAGCCACCGTAGCCGAGGCGGATGGAAGCCGGCGCCCTTCGACCAACCCGGAGCCACCTCCTGGCTGCGTAGGGTGCATGGATGAACGATTTCCCGGGGCCCGCGTCGGCAGTCACCTCGCCAGCAGGATCGGTGTGGCGGCTGCAGCGGGCGGCGGCGCAGCTGATCGTGGTCCTCATCCTGATCCAGGCCTTTTTGGCCGGGCGGTACCTCTTCGGTGGGTGGAGTGTCACGGTGCACGGCGTCATCGGCAACGCCACCTTCGCCGTGGCCGCCGTCTTGGCGGTGGTGGCCCTCGTGCGTCGAACCGATCTCGTGGCCGTGTTGACCCCCGTCGCCCTGGCCTTGCTGCTCACCGCCCAGATCGGTCTTGGCTATGCCGGTCGCACCAGCATGGGCGCCGCCGCCTGGCACATCCCCAGCGGTGTCCTGTCCTTCGGGATTGCCGTGTACCTGGCCAGCCGACGCGAGGCTGGCTCCCCGTCTCGGTAACGGTGGCGCCTGCGGGGCCGATGGTGCTAGCACGTCGTTGCTGGTGTTGAGCTGGCCCTTTCAGGCTTCCTTAACCCGCATTACACCATGCAGCGAGCGGCAGCCGGCGTTGATCCGCCGAGTACTACTACGCACGTCCACTTGTAGGCGAGCGCCCTCGCGCCGAAGGTGAGATCTCCGCCTGCCCCGCTCGGAGTGGCGCGTTCAAGCCTGGAGGCACCGATGCGAGCCGTCGTCACCGGTTGTGCTGGATTCATCGGTTCGCACCTGTGCGAACGGCTGCTCGACGAAGGACACCGGGTGGTCGGCATTGACGTGCTGGCCCCCTACTACGACCCCCGCGACAAGCTCGACAACCTGGCCGGGCTACTTCGAGAGCCCCGCTTCGAGCTCGTACGCACCGACATCATGGACGCCCCCTTGGCACGGATCTTCACCGATCGGCCCGCCATCTTTCATCTCGCCGCCCAGGCCGGGGTGCGGGCCAGTTTCGGCGACGGGTTCAGCCAGTACATGCACGACAACGTGCTGGCCACCCAGCGGTTGCTGGAGGCGGCGCTGGAAGCGGGCTGTGGCCGGGTCGTGTACGCCTCGTCCTCGTCGGTTTATGGGGACGCCGAGGAATACCCGGTGCAGGAAGATCGCACTCGGACCCGCCCGTTGTCTCCCTACGGCGTGGCCAAACGCACCTGTGAAGAAATCGCAGAGGTGTACCGCCACCTGGGCCTGGAATCGGTCGGTTTGCGTTACTTCACCGTGTATGGACCGCGGCAACGCCCCGATATGGCCATGCGACGGCTGTGCGAGGCCGCCTGTGGCGGCGAGGCCTTCAACCTCTACGGCGACGGCGGCCAGAGCCGGGATTTCACCTTCGTGTCCGACATCGTGGACGCCACCATCCGCGCCGGCCGCGCCCCCAAACCTTCGGCCCTCATCAACGTGGGCGGCGGCCACGAGGCCACCATGGCCGAGGTCATCGCCACCCTCGAGCATCTCCACGGCGCCCCCCTACCCATCACCGTTAGCGCCTCCCAACGAGGCGACGTTCGCCGCACCGGCGCCGACACCACCCGGGCCCGCAAGGAGCTGGGCTGGGCACCCCAGGTGAGTCTGGTCGATGGTCTACAGGCCGAGCTGAGCTGGGTTCGTGAACGCCACGACCGCCTAGCCGCCGTCGCCGTCAGTGCCACCAGTGCCACCAGTGCCACCAGTGCCACATCGGCGCGGTCGTGAGCCGGGTCGTCATTGCCGGGCAGGGCTACGTGGGTTTGCCACTGGCCATGGCTGCGGTGGCCTGCGGCCACGACGTGGTCGGCTACGACCTCGATCTGCGCCGCATCAAGTCCTTGGCCGAGGGCGATTCCTTCGTGGAGGACATCTCCTCGGGAACTGTCCTTGCCGCGCTGGCCACCGGTCGCTACCGCCCCAGCGACAACGTGTTGGAGTGCGCCGATTTCGACGTGGCCGTGCTCACCGTTCCCACGCCGCTGCAAGATGGCCAACCCGACCTTTCTTGCATCGAATCCGCCACCAAGGCACTGAGCTCGTACCTCTCCCCCGGCGCGCTGGTGGTACTGGAATCCACCACCTACCCCGGCACGACCGAGGAGCTGGTGGTGCCGCTACTGGAGGAAGGCTCAGGCCTGCGGGCCGGTGCCGACTTCTCCGTTGGCTACAGCCCGGAACGCATCGATCCCGGCAACCCCACGTGGACCTTCGTCACCACCCCAAAGATCGTCTCCGGTATTGACGCCACCTCCCTGGCTCGAACCCAAGCCTTTTATGACCAATTGGTGGACACCACCGTGGCGGTGAGCTCACCACGCTCCGCCGAATTGGCCAAGTTGCTGGAGAACACCTTCCGCCACGTGAACATCGCCCTGGTGAACGAGTTGGCCATGTTCGCCAACGATCTCGGCGTAGATGTGTGGGAAGCCATCGATGCCGCCGCCACCAAGCCCTTCGGGTTCATGCGCTTCACCCCGGGGCCAGGGGTAGGCGGCCACTGCTTACCGGTAGACCCCAGCTATCTGTCTTGGGCGGTACGCCAACGCCTTGGCCGTACCTTCCGGTTTGTCGAGTTGGCCAACGACATCAACGCCCACATGCCCCATCACGTGTTGGCCCGCCTCGTGGCCGGCCTCAACCGGGCTGGTCTGGCCTTGTCCCGCAGCCGGATCCTGGTCCTGGGCCTGGCCTACAAGGCCAACACCAGCGACGCCCGGGAATCTCCTGCCTTGGAGCTGATCGACTTGCTCTGGGCCAACGGCGCCACGGTGGCGGTGGCGGATCCCCACGTCGTAGAAGTTGTCCCCCTACCGGCGCTGGTCGAACGGGTCGCCCTTGACGCAGCCCAGGTGAAACAGGCCGACGCCGTGGTGTTGATCACCGATCACGCCCGTTTCGATCTGGAACTGGTCGCCACCCACGCTTCCTACGTGCTCGATACCCGCCACCGGCTGTCGGGAGCCAATGTTGAAACGCTCTGAGGCAGCCTCAGCCCCATGCCGCGGCCACACCCTCGGCGGTTTCGAGCAGGCGGCGGGTGCGCTCGGGCCAGTCACCCTTGAATCGACGGATGGGGCGGTCGAGCCGGCGCAGCACCAAAGCGGCCAGATACCAACGCAGCTGGGCGTTGCCACCCCCCTCGGCGTGCCCTTCGCCATCTATGTGCCCTTCGCCCTCGATACTGCGGCCATAGCCATCGACAAGACCACGCAGGATCGCTTCGGCGTCAGCCAAATCTGCCGGTCGACCGGAGATGACGTTGGCTGCGTAGGAGGCCAGATCGAAGGCCCTGGGTGCGGAACAGAGCGTGTCGGTATCGACCACAGCCAACTCGCCCGACGCGGTGGTCAGCAGCTGGCCGATGTTGAAATCACCGTGGCTGGGCACGGTGACACCCTCGGCGGGGCAACACTCCTCCAACCGGTTCCACAGCTGGGCCACCCGGCCGGACAACTCGGGCTGGCACCACGCCACCAACGACGCCACCGGTCGGCACAGCTCGAGCAGTTGGCGGGGGCCAGTTGGCACCAGCCCGGGCAGGGAAGCGTCGTGAAGCTGCCGGATCAGCGCCGCCGCCCGCCCGGCCGTGAGACTGGCGTCTCGACGGGTCGATGGCTGTCCGCCGATCCCCGTTTGCACGTAGGCCAGATCATCGTCCAAGACCTCCAACACCGCGGGGGCGGGCAACACGGTCCCGACCAGCCGCAGGGCCGCCACGGCCGCCTGCAGCGACGGAGGATCGGCATGGAACTTGACGATATGAGGACCCTGGCGCAGCACCGCCCGCTGGCAGGCCACCCACGCCAGCACCTCGCCCTGGTGTCGCCGCAGCGCCGGCAAACCGGGATCGTGAGGAAAGCGGAAGACCCGGGCTTGCCCATTACCGACTGTGACCAGCTCGGCCCCGGGATCCGTTCCGATAGCAGTCTCGATGACAGCTTCGATGCCGGTTCCAGCGGGTGGGGAAGGCGGCTGGGCGTACTGACACACCAGGGCGGAGCCCGGGCCCGTCGGCGTTTGGACGCCGAGCTGTACCCGTATCCAGCCGCCGGGTCGATACTCGAGGTAGCGCACCCGCACCTCGGTGACTATCGGACCGAAAGCCGCGCTAGCCAAAGACACCAGCGAGTTGTGCTCGGCCAGCGCCGCGGCCAGGGACAGCGCGGGGTCCACGGGAAGAGGTTGGGGTGAACGCGGCATCTCGAACGGGAACCTACTTCGGGCCCCGCCTTGGCGTCATCGTCTCTGGATGGCCCCGGGTGTCGGAAACCTTTGCCCTCAATGAGCTGTTGGCGCTACGGCGGGGCGGTTTGCTGGGCGCCGTGTTCGCCACCAAGCCGGGTGACTGCGGGCTGCGCCAGCCCGAAAGTGAGACCCTGGATGACTTGGTCGAGGTCCTGCCCAACACCTCTATCCCACAGCAAGGCGCCTACGTAGCCGAACGGATGATCGAGCTCGATCTCCAGGCCATCCATGGTTACTTCGCCCACCAACCCGCCGAGGTGGCCAGCATCGCCGCCCAGCTCAGCGGCCGTCCCTACGGGTTCAGCTGCCATGCGCTCGACGTGCGCAAGGTTCCCGCCGCCACGTTGGCCCGTCGCGGCGCCGGCGCAGCCGTGGTCGTCGCCTGCAACCGCGACGTCGCCGTCACCCTGGACCAAGCAGGGGTGCGGCCCTGCCTGTTGGCCCACGGCGTCGATCTACGCCGGTTCCAGGTGCCCGCCTCGACCGGGGCCAGCCCGGGCCGCCAGACGGGGACGTCGATGGAGGTGCTGGCGGTGGGCAGACTGGTGGCGAAGAAGGGCTTCGCCCATCTGGTGGAGGCTTTCACTCAAAGCCGCCGCGACATACGCCTAAGTATTGTGGGGGAGGGGCCCGAACGGGACCGTCTGGAGCGCCTCATCACCGACCTGGCCCTGGCCGACCGGGTGCGGCTGCTGGGTGGACGTACCCATCACCAACTGCCAGGCCTCTACCGCCAAGCCGATGTCGTTGCCGTGCCCTCGGTGGTAGACGCCAACGGCGATCGCGACGGCCTGCCCAATGTGGTGCTGGAAGCCATGGCCTGCGCCCTGCCCGTACTGGCCAGCGACGTGGCCGCTATCGCCACCGCGGTAGAAACCGGCCACAATGGCGTGCTCGTCCCACCGGGCGATGTCGGGGCCCTGGCCGCGGCGCTCGACAAGCTGGCCGCCTCGCCCACGGAGCGAGCGCGGTTGGGGGCCAACGCCCGCCACGCGGTTGAGCAACATTTCGACCTGGACCACTGCGGCCAGTCGTTGTGCCGGCTACTGGAGAAAAGCTATGGCTGAGCGCCGCGTTGCCTATGTCCTCAAGGGCTACCCACGTCTGAGCGAGACCTTCATCGCCAGCGAGATCTGGCGCTTGGAGCAACTCGGCGTGTCGCTGCGTTTGTACGTGTGCAAGCCCGTCGATGAGGTCACCCAACACCCGGTGGTGGACCTCATCCAGGCCCAGCCGGTTTATCTGCCGCACACCACGTCACTGTCGGCCACCACCTTCCCGAGGTGGCTGCGGACCAACCTGACACCGTTTCTCCCCGCCCTGGGAAAAACGGCTCGTCGCCACCCGCTCCGTTTGTTCCGGGCCGCGGCCGTCGCCACCACCCAAGCAGTTCGAGCCCGCCAAGGTTGGCGGCCCCGGTCGGTGTACGCCAAGGAGCTGCTCCTGGCCGTTGCCCTGGCCGACCAACTGCACGACGCCGGCGACGTGGGCCACCTCCACGCCCACTTCGCCCACGGCACCACCACCGTCACCTGGTTGGCGTCGATGATCACCGGACTGCCGTTTTCCTTCACCGGACACGCCAAGGACATCTATCGCCCCTCGCTGAACCCGGCCGGGCTGCTGGCCCGCAAGATGGCCGCCGCTCGTTTCGTGCTCACCTGCACCGCCGCCAACGCCGAGCACCTGCGGGCCGTTTACCCCGCGGCCGAGGTGGTCCTCGCCTACCACGGCCTCAACGCCGATTTCGCAAGGTTGCTGGCCGACGCCCCCGCCTATCGACCACCGGCGCACCTGCGAGTGGTCAGCGTCGGGCGTTTGGTGCCCAAGAAAGGTTTCGACGTGCTGATAACCGCCCTGGCCCGTCTGCGGGATTTAGGGGTCGAGGCCGAGCTGATCATTGCCGGGGAGTCTGGTGACGCCGCCCCGAGGTTGGCCTCCCTCATCGACACCTTGGGGCTGAGCGACACCGTGCGCCTAGTGGGAACGGTGAGCCAGGCCGACCTGCTGGCGCTGTACCGCTCGGCTTCGGTGTTCGCGCTGGCCTGTCGCATTGACGAGGACGGCGATCGCGACGGGATCCCCAAC